>CAZPLH010000001.1:0-49962 GCA_964587465.1 uncultured Candidatus Saccharibacteria bacterium
TCTTTATACGTGCCTTCCTTGCCTTCAACGCCATAGTTTCCAACAGCATATTGGTCGAACGGCTCACCACCCTTTGTGCGACAGTAACTTAACAGGCCTATTTTTCCTTTGTAGGTAAATACATAGCGTGGGTCTGGTTCGAAAAAAGCTGTATCGCCGCGACCGCCACGAGAAATCTGGAACACTTGGTGAAAGAACACCCGAATTTGTCGTTCTTGGGGCAAGAGGTTAGTAATTTTCAGTGTTCGAATAAAGGCGTCAATGGTAGAGTCGACAAAATCAGTTAGCTGTAGCCTAAGCCCCAGCGTATTATTTAGCAGCTCGACATTGGTAATAAGTGCGTTATCTTCTACGCTGTAAGTAACCGACCACGCGTTATCATCAACCCAGCTGAATGTACCATCAACCCAAATACCGATTTTGTGGCTGAGGCTTCGCGCGGTTGTTAAGTTGTCTTGGCCGACATACGGGTAATAAAAATCGTGTACGAGACCACGTTCATCAAGCCCAACCAACAGGCGCCCGTTACTGAGTATGAGCGGCCGACCCATTAGGTTTGAATTCCTTTTTCGGCAAGCCTAAATTGCAAATCGTGCCAAGCGTTCATGAAATTAGTGAAAGCCTCGTATGGTGTTTTGTACGGGCTAAAGTAGGCGTGCACGTCGCCGTCGCTAAACCATTTGGTGCACATGTAATAAAAATGATCACTAGTCTGTAATTTTCGCCAATCTTCTATAAGCGACCAGTCGCCACTACTTGTTATAGCTTGTTCAAGCGCATAGAGCGCGCTAATAGCTTGCTGCTGCATGCCGTTACCAAGCCATGCCGTTAAATCGCGCTCGTTGTCGGCCCAGGTAATGGTTCGCGGGATGTCCATGTCGCCAACTGGCTCGAACGTGTCAATCGCCTCACTAATGGTCATAAACGTACGGTTTTCGCGGGTGTTTATCCAAGCTTCGGGCAAGGCTTTTAAGAAGTCAAAAATACCGCTCTCGGCCCATTGGTGTTCACCGAACGTCTCGTAGTCCATGAACAGGTTAAAAGTTTGAGCGTTATCGCCAGCAGCACCCAGCCAGTGCGCGAACTTATCAGCGGTAAGTGGCCACTCACTCCAGTTTTGGTCACCAAACCTAAAGGCGACATCGTCGCTTAAGTGGTAATTCTTCATAAGCAGACGAATGTTTTGCGTCCCTGTTGGGCGGTAGACGTAGTTGGGGCTTCTCCACTCTAGTATTGGATCCCAGCCTTCGGTAATTATGCCTTTGTAGCCAGCTTGGTCGGCCCATGCTGCAAGCTCGTTGTTATAGCTGAGCTCGGTGTTACGGAATACTTTAGGCGTCTGCCCAAACACGGCTTCGATTTTTTCGCGGTGCATTTGCACCTGTGCTTCAAATTCGCTGCGCGAATAAAAGAACGCCAAGCTGTGGTGATACGTTTCCGCAACAATTTCAACCCGGCCTGTAGCAACCAGTTGCTTGAACGATTCAAGCACATCGGGCGCCCAGGCTTCGAGTTGCTCAATAAGTGTCCCGGTAATAGATAAGCTAATTTTAAATTCGGGGTAGCGGTGCATCAGTTCAAGTAACGCATGGTTCGTGGGCAGATACGATTTGTGCGCCACTTTGTCGATGATAAAGCGGTTATTCGTGTCTACGCCAGGGGCTTCATCGTTGAAGTAATTGTGGTCATTGCCCGCATTAAAAATAGTGTAATGCTTAATGCGGTACGGCTGGTGCGCGTGTAAGTACAGCGTTATTGCTTGTGGCGCGCTCATGAGGTAGCTCCGGTGTTAATACGCTGGTGGTGGTATTCGTAGGCGCCAAGCATTTTATTCGCAGCGCCTTCCCAGGACATGCGCAAAAATTCAGCATAGCTTTGCTTTAACAACTCATCACGGTAGGAATCGTTTTGGACAACCGCAGTTATTTGGTTAGCCATTTCGTTGATGTCCCAAAAGTCTACCTTGATGCAGTTTTTAAGTACTTCAGACACTCCCGATTGGTTGCTGACAAGCACCGGCGTGCCGTAAATAATTGCTTCGAGCGGCGTAAGGCCAAATGGCTCGCTGACACTAGGCATAACAAACAAATCAGCTATTGCAAAAGCATCACGCAAGCGTTTGCCTCGCTGGAAATCGGTAAAGATAACGTTTTTGGCTATGCCAAGTTCAGCCGAAAGTTGTAATAGTTCGGTGTATTGCTCGCCAGAGCCAACAATCAAAAATATGGTTTTTGGCGCGCGGTATACCACTTCTTTTGCGGCAAGCAGTAAATTGTACAAGCCTTTTTGTACCGTTAAGCGGCCAATATTGGTAACCACTCGGTAGCCGTTTTGCTTCATGACTTCTAGGTAGCGGTATGCGTTATTTGGGTCGAGGTTTTCATAGGCATCTATGTCGATGCTATTGTGCACGACCTCAATCTTGCTTTCAGGAATGTCGTATTCGCGCGTGATTATATCTTTAGTGAGTTGGCTAACCGCAAGCACGCGGTCGGCAAGCAGCAAGCCCATGTACTCAATTTCGTGCACTAACGGATTACCGCTCTTACCGCCAGCACGGTCGAACTCGGTTGCGTGCACGTGCGCAATAAGCGGTTTGCCGCTAATTTCTTTGGCGCGTAACGCTGCCCTAAAGGTAAGCCAGTCGTGTGCATGAATAATGTCGAATTCGCCTAAAGTGGCGATTTGTTCAACTGCTTGTACGTAATTTTCGGTGTGTGTAAATAAATCGACGTCTTTTTGCGAACCATCCGGCAAGGTGTACTTAAAACTGTCGTAGGCAATGCCGCTTTTTTGAATGTCGCGTGCCGATACTGGCAGAGCAGGCGTAACGCGCATAAACTGAATGTCGGAATGCGAAGCAGTGTAGGGCACAATAAACTCAATATCGACACCCTGCGATGCTAAGGCTTTGCACATTTGGTAGCAGGCTACTCCAAGGCCACCGCTGTTATGCGGAGGCAGTTCCCACCCGAGCATCAGTACCCTCATTGGCCTCTTTTTCATTTTAATTTCTATTACTTGATATTATAGGTGGTAACAGATGAAAAGCACAACCGTTTTATAGTAGATTTTTAGCTTAAAATATGTCGTTACCACGAAGTTAAAGAAATGCCGTATAATTTGCCCTAAGAACCATGACAATAATCACAAATTATTTTAAGTCTCGTGAGCAAGCTGGGCAGCTTTTAGCCGAAAAATTAGCTAAATATCGATACGAAGACGTTATTGTATTGGCGTTAAGCGAGGGCGGAGTGGTTGTAGGTGCTGAAATTGCCAAGTCGCTTCACGCGCTTATTGCAATGTTGCTTACAAAAGACGTGTATTTGCCGGATGGTCGTACCCTTATGGGTGTGGTAAACGAGCAGGGTGGTTTTGTATATAACGACGCATTCAGCAGTGGCGAAATTGAAGAATTCGAAAGCGAATACCACGAGGTTATACAAACCGCCAAGTTTAATGCTTTGCATGAGTTGCACGTTGCGCTAGGGCAGGGCGGTATTTTGTCTAAAGAATATTTTCGGAATCGTGTTGTCATTTGTGTTGCAGACAGTGCCTTTAATGGCCTTACCTTTGACATTGCCTACGATTTTTTAAAAACCGTACAAATACAAAAGCTTGTTATGGTTTCGCCGCTTGCAACCGTACAGGCTGTAGACAAGCTGCATGTTTTAGCCGATGAAATTGATATTTTGTCGGTTACTGAATACCCACAAGATGTTGACCATTATTACAGCGATACCAAGACTCCAGAACATAGCGTCATACTCGAAACGTTGAACGATATTGTTTTGCAGTGGCAGAATGACGAAAAAAAGAAGCACGCAAAAGATAACCCGTATATGGCAAGTGTCAATAAAGCGTTGAAAGTACAAAAACCAGCAACTACAAAGCCTGCAACGCGCCAAGTTAAACGTTCGTTACTCGAAAACAGCTAAATTTGTATTGCCCGAATATTAAATTTGCCGTACGGTTTAAGTAGCAAATATAGGAGGCCGCGGTGCTTACTGCAATAATCATTTGTTTTGTATATGTGGTTTTTTTACTTGGCATTAGTAAGCTATTTAAAGTTAATTACACCGAAATTATTAAAACCACCAACAACATTAAACGCGGCCTTATTTACACGGTTGGCATTTGTACCGTATTGCTTACGGCGTTTGCTTATGCGTTCGATTGGCTTCCGGGCGTGCTTTCGTATAGCCCGCGACTCGATAAGCCTATTTTATGGATTATTCCAGCACTTGTGCTAATCGGTGCAATTTGGCGCTTTACGCACGCTAAATGGAAGTCGTTTACTCCAGAAGGCGTGTTTTTCCTCGTATTTGGCGCATTTTTGGTAGGTTTTTCAGAAGAGCTGCTTGTTCGCGGTATTGTCGCGGGCTCGTTATTCGACCATGGCTTTTCGCTTTTTTGGGTAGCGGTACTTTCGTCGTTATTTTTTGGACTTGCGCACAGTGTTAATTACTTTAATGGGCAAGACGCTAAAACAACTGCAGGCCAAGTGCTGATGACAACCTTTTTTGGTTTAAACTTCTTTATTGCGTACGTAATTAGCGGGACACTTTGGCTGCCAATATTTTTACATTTTATTCACGACTTAAGCATTTTTTCTCAGGGTGGCGAAATTAATGCCGAAAAAGACGACACGCAAAAAGGCGAGATGTACATCGTGCTTGCTTTAGTAATATTGCCGCTGTTAGGATTGTTCTTCTTAATTTAGCCGTCACTTAATCGATGCTTACGCATAACCTATTTAGCAAACACAAAAACGAAGAGTCTTATGCGGTGCAGTTTTTAAGCGTATAGAAAAATACCAAAAATAATCAGTAACTCTGAAATCATCCAAAGCAAACTTGTAAGCGCCAAGGGGCGACTTTTTGTGCGTATGCCATAAAACAGCCACATACAAGTTGTGCCCAAGTATAAAAGCTGGGAAAGCATTGAAAGAGAAGAGGCGTCTTTACTAGTGTATATCTGAATAATCTGAGGTATTGCTGTGGCCGGCTCGAAAATTGCCAAGCCTATCATGGCTGATTCAAATACGTAGTGTCTTGTGAAAACTATTTTGTTTTTTGACATTTTTAGCAGTATAACAAATTTCGCTATTTTTTATTTTTTCGGCTCGCCAGGCTCGACGTTTGTGCAAAATGTATACCCCAAAGCCGCTCACGGCAGTTACGTATAGCGGAAACGAGAGTTTGGCTGGGTCAAGCTCGCCCACAGAAACTACGCTTAAAATTGCTGCTACCGTCATAAGGCTCCACGACAATAAGTTTTCGCTGTAGGGCGCCTTCCATGCCTTCACGATAGTGAGCCAATAAGCCATAAAATCGACCGCAATGGTAATAAGCAGGGCGAGTACCGGGTTTTTGGTAAACCACCACAGGCCAAGCCCTACAATGGTTAAAGCTAAGGCAATAACGTCGTGTTTACCGAATTTACCGTAGCCGTACTTAATGGAAAGTATGGCTACAATTATGTTTGCTACAAAAAATACGGCCGTAAATAGCACTGACCATGTTGCCCCAATGGCAAGCTGTGCCAAAACAACAACCGCCATTAAAGCAGACCACACCCACCACGACGAGCGCTCGGGTTTAGTTTTACCTTTCAAAATACTGGCAATGTATGGGATGAACGCAATGGCATTAACAATTGCCGAACTAATGCCTAAGATTGCTAATGCTTGCGAACTCATTGGCTAATCATAGCAAACGGCGCTGGCAAGAATAAATTCGCTGCCATCTCTTTTATAAAACTATAAACAGTACACCTAGAAAACACACAGCGGCCGCCGATAGCTTTAAGGCAATCCTATTGCGTTCTTTAGGCAAGAAAATAAGTGCGAGTAAGACTGTAACAATAATTGAAGTTTGGCGCAACGGAGTAACAATAGTGAATGTACCTTCTTTGTATGCAAATAACATAGCGAGACTACCTATCGCGTACAATACCCCTAAAAGTAGAAGTTTAGGGAGTAGCTTACCGGTTATAAGCGGAGCCATTTTGTGAATCGTCGACGGCTTAGCCATAAACGCCACAAATGAAGTACCAATAAAGCTGATTGCCGCCCATGAGAGTCCATCTGTGTGGCGGCCAACATATGACCAGCTGGTTATGGCGATGCCGAATAAGACACCTGTTAATAGGCCAAGTAGCGTTCCTTTATCGATACTTAGCGAGCGGATATTCTTTACTAAAAGGCCAACGCTACTAAAAATCAGTAAGGCGCCAAAAGCCTGCGAGATCGCTAAAGTTTCATTAAACAGGACAATACCAAGTAGCATTATCCAAACAGCCTGCGTGGCGAATAGTACTGAAAATGCTGATGCCTCAACCAACTGAAGCGTCTTAGCGTAGAATATGTGCCCAAGACCAAATGCCACAATTGACAGTATGGCCGGAAGTAAATAGAGGGTAATATTTGGTAGTTCAAAACCGCGGGTTAGGGCAAATGCCATTAAAATAATGCCAACAATTCCCTGGAATACTACAGCGTATGCGAACGGGTCTGTCTTGTCTTTGTGTATCAAGATTCTTTGGAGCAGCACGGAAAGCGAAAGGCTAAAAACGCTTATTGCTGTCAAGAGTTGCCATGTCATAATACAGATATCTTACAGCATCGCTTAAGCTTTTAACATAAGCTTCATCATGGGGGGCGGGCAAACTTTCGCCTGCGACAAAAATTGCTATGCAATTGCGCAAGGATAAGACAGTGCATTTCGACAAGCTCAGATAATTCGGCACGTGCTCGGTGCAAGCACCTGTGCGCGTGGCTCGTATGTGTACCTGCGATTTTGCCAGCAAGCTGTCAATCGCAGAACCAAGCATGGCTCCTGGCCAATTCAAAAGCCCGACAAACGTCGGGCCTATGAATTGGCAGGGGAGACAGGACTTGAACCTGCGACACCTGGTTTTGGAGACCAGTGCTCTACCAACTGAGCTACACCCCTAAAAGCCAGACCTAATAGTACGAAATTTACGGCAAAATGCCAAGTAAACTAGCCTTTATTTAAGAGGTAAACAATGCTACACTACTTGACGTATGCATAAAAATCGTCTGTTGCAACCAACGATAATCTACTTCTTAGGAATGCCCGGTGTGGGCAAAAGCTACGTTGCGCGTCAACTAAGTGACCTTTTAGGTGCTGCGCACGTAAGCAGCGACCGTTTGCGCTACGAACTGTTTGCCGAACCACGTTTCGACAAAGGCGAGCACATGGTTATTACGCGCCTTATGGAATACATGACCGAAGAATTCTTGGGCATTGGCCACAGCGTGGTCTACGACATTTCAGTAAGCCGCCTACAAGACCGCCGCGAACTACGCGAACTTGCGCGTAAAAACAACGCTAAAGAACTACTTATTTGGATTCAGACTGACATGGAACACGCCTGGAGCCGCGCTCAAACCATTGACCGCCGCAAGCTGGACGACAAATACCGTGCACCAATCGACCGTGCCGTGTTCGAGCAGTACGTGCGCCTTATCCAGAACCCGCAACACGAACAGTATCTGGTATTAAGTGGCAAGCAAATGTTCGAAACCCACAAATCGGCAATTTTGCGCCGCTTGAAAGAGATGAATCTGTTAGATACCCAAAACCTTAACCCGCAAGTTGGCAAGCCAGGCTTGGTAAACCTCGTGTCGCAAGCACAGGCGCAAGCGGGTCGTGTTGACCCTAATAGGCGTAATATAACGCTCCGGTAAGCGAATATACATGGCATCGAAGCAATTCACGCTCGAGTCAATTGGTGAGGTAACAATTTATAAGCGTAAAGGTGTGCGACGCATAAATTTACGCATTCAGGGCGGTGCAATTAAAGTAACGCAGCCTGCGTGGTTGCCGTATGCTACGGGTGTGCACTTTGCGCAGTCACAAAAAGAGTGGATTGTGACAAAGCGCGAACAACAAGCTGACGTTATTATCAAAAATGGCCAAACGTACGGTAAAAAGCACACACTTTATTTTGCAACGAGCACACGGGTCGCCTCTAAGGTAAGTGAATCGCAAATTATTGTCAGCCACCCTAAGGGCGTGTCAACCGAAAGTGAACACGTGCAACTGGCAGCCAAGCAAGCAATTAAAAAAGCCCTCAAGCAAGAAGCCGAATTGTTACTACCAAACCGGCTAGACCTTATGGCCAAAACATATAATTTCACCTACAGCAGCGTACGAATCCGCGCCATGCACACACGGTGGGGTAGTTGTACCAACAAAGGTGCAATCAGCCTTAACTTGTATCTTATGATGTTGCCCTGGGAGCTTATTGACTACGTATTACTACACGAGCTAACGCACACCAAACACCTGGACCATAGTGCCGCATTTTGGGCGGCATTAGAAGTCGTTATGCCCGACAGTAAAAAACGCCGCGCAGCGTTAAAAAAGATTCAAGCTAGCATTACGCCACTACAACAAGTTTAGTTTAGCCACGTTGTTGCTATAATAACGCTAATGGCTACAAAAAAAGCAAAAACAACAGTTGCGAGCGAAACACCAAAAACGGGTTCGCTCGAACACGAGCGGTTAACGGCGCTTATTAACAGCATGGCCGATGGTGTAATTGCGCTTGATGAAAGCGGTAAGGTTGCCGTGTATAACGGTGCTGCGCTTAACATTTTGGACAGTAACAAGGGGTTGGCCGACCAGACATTGGCAGACGTACTCGTTTTGGTAGACAAAACCGGCCAACAAGTTCCTGTCGCAGACCTTATTAAACAAGCATCTTCGCAGTACACCACACGTGACTTACGCTTAAAGTACCCAAATGGTGAATTCATAAACCTGTATTTAAGTGTCGCCCCTGTGCACCTTGGCTACGGAGTAAAAGGTCAAAAAGGCTTCGTGCTGCTGTTGCGTGATATTACGCGCGAAAAAAGCCTAGAAGAAGAACGTGATGAATTTATTAGTGTCGTAAGCCACGAGCTGCGAACGCCAATTGCCATTGCAGAAGGCAACATTAGTAACGCACAACTTATAGTGAACAAAACGCATGGTGTGCCCGAAGCAGTGGCCTCATCATTAAATGCCGCTTACGAACAGACCATATTTTTAAGTGGCATGATTAACGACCTCGCAACACTCTCGCGCGCAGAACGGGGCAAATTACAAGTAGATATTGAACCGATAAACCCGCACGATTTATTGCACGACCTCGTTAACAATTACACCCCACAAGCAGAAGAAAAAGGCCTAAAACTTAAAGGCAGCACCGACCCAGAGCTTGTGTTGCTATATTCGAGCAAGCTGTACGTCCGTGAAATACTGCAAAATTTTATTACGAACGCTATTAAATACACCGAAAAGGGAAGTGTGCACATTTCGGCGCACAATCATCCAAAAGGTACGCTATTTGAAGTAACCGACACCGGCATTGGCATTAGCAAAGCAGACAAAGAGCGTGTGTTCGACAAGTTCTTTAGAAGCGAAGATTTCAGAACTCGGCAAAGTAGCGGTACAGGCCTTGGCTTGTACGTAACCATGAAGCTCGCTCGGTTAATTCAGGCAGATATAAACTTAGAAAGCGAACTTAACAAAGGTTCGACCTTTAGCATCGTGTTCCCCAGCTTGGGCGAAAATAACACTACTCAATCTTAGGTAACTTTGGGATTGTTTGCATAACTGGCACGCACACGTTGCGGCCTTTCCAGTAGACTTCGCGAAATTCGTACAAGTACATAGAAGTATTGAGTGCGATTAAGTCCAAAATAATGCTAAATACTGCAGTAAACGGTGCCAACCACACCGCTGCTCGGTTCGTGGCAACGGTAATAACGACGTGCGTGGCGGTAATAAGCATAGCCGCTGTAAGCGACAAGGCACGTACAGCGTTGTTCGGAGCGGTGAAAATAAGTATGAAGGGGCCGACGACAAACGCTAGTAGTCCAAGCATTTGAAACGCCACAAGCTCTGGCCGGCGGTGCAGCTGCGGGTAGCGCGTGCGTATTGCAGTGCTCCATTGGCTCGCAAAATCTTTATGAGTGGTAATAACACTTGTTTCGCTTGTGCGTTTAAAGGCGTATTTGCTCCCTAAGTCTCGTGCAAAATGACGTTCGGGCAAAATAGCTCGCTTTACTGCCTCGAACCCACCAGCTTTAAGCGCCGCCTTGCGGTCTATCATCCAGCAACTACTGAGTACTGGTGGCCATTTCTTAAGCTTGCGCGCTATAGCTAGCTCCCAGAAATAACGCATAGGCTGCACTAGTATTGCCGCAAAGCCTGATTTTGTACGGCGCGGCAAAACACTTACCATAGTTTGCTTATGCTCGGTCATAGCCTGCACGAGTGAACGTACGCTTGTAGCGTGGAGGCGAATATCGACGCCCATAAAAAGTACGTATTCGCCAGATGCTTCGTCCAATAGCTGTT
The DNA here is from genome assembly GCA_964587465.1 of uncultured Candidatus Saccharibacteria bacterium. Classification (GTDB taxonomy): domain Bacteria; phylum Patescibacteriota; class Saccharimonadia; order Saccharimonadales; family CAIOMD01; genus JBBRSL01. The sequence continues at coordinate 10,377 of CAZPLH010000001.1, forward strand.
TATAGGCATAGTTTTTGGCAAGCCAATCTTCGGGCGCTACTTGCCCCAGCACGAATCGTACGCCTTCGTGAGCAAAGCTTTTTATAACAGCTGCGGTTTTGTCTTGGCTGCAATCGTCGAGCACAATAATTTCAAGTTTTGGGTAATCGCTGCTGAGCGCAGCAATAAGGCAGGCTTCGAGCGACTCGGTTTCGTTGCGTGCAGGTATGGCAATGGTAACGGTTGGTAAATCACGGTCAGCCATAGGCGCGCCTGTATCTGGCCTCGATTCAAGCATGTTAATCATGCTACATATAAAAAAGAATAGGCCCAGGGTAATACCGCCTAAAGCAAAAAAGAGCGCCACACTACTAAAAGATACAGTGACGAATAAACTACCCACGCTTACAAGTGCCAGTAAGCCAGTAAGCCACAGGTAGCTGACAAAACTTGCGTGTTTGAGCCGCTCGACATTCGTACGCCCTTCAATGAGCCGTAAAACAGAAAACCCTTTATATATGCACAATACGGTAATAATTGCGCTCAACACCCAGGCAGCGCTCATAATGACGTACCCAGTCCCGAAGGCCAGAAACATAATAGACACAGCTGCAAGGCCTCTGCGGCGGCTCCAAAGGGGTGTAACGTACAAAAGGAGCTCTATTATGCAGCTTACGGCAATACTAACTAGACCTAAGCGTAAGCTTTGTTCCATATAAAAAAGTGTAGCATGCACAATACCCCTTGTGCTTGCATAGTTTTGAGTTGGTGACATAATCGGTAGCAATGGCAAAACACGCAACACCTCCAAGCCTTGAAGTATCTCGCCCAATTTTAAGTTATGTTGGCCCAGACAAAGCCGCCCTTGGCACGGCATTTAAAGAGGCGGGCTTCGATAAAAAGCACCTTAAGTTTACGACTAACAAGTTCGAAAAAGTCGACCTTGTGCCCGTCGAAGATGTCCTGGGGTATCTAGAGGCAATCGGCAAAGAACCGACCCCTGCATTGATTGATGAACTCGCTGCCTATTTAGATGAAACACTCCCTCGCAATCTTAACGTAACGTTCGAAGACACTATTGACGAAGTTATCACCAGTAAAAAAACAGATGCTCAGGGCGGGGTGCAAGTTTCGCTTGGGGGCGCTAATATACCGGTGCTCGTGCAAGAGCGCGCTGAAGTAATAGCCGATATAGAACATTATTTTGGAATAAAAAGCGATTATACATGGCAGGCACAGAGCTTAGGTGAACTTGCGCTTTTTCGGGTTTACAACAAGAAACACGTAAAACCACTCCGTGAAATTATTGAACGACATTTGGGTGAGCGTACAGTGACGCTTATACTCGGCGGAATAGAAATTACCGATACAATTGCCGAAAACGAGCTTGGTCAGATTAAGCTTGCACGACGTAGTATAGAATTGCCTTCTTACATGACACCAGATACAGCGGCGAACGGCTAAACCTTTTCAAAAGAAGAAAACTCTGGTATATTGACAGCAAGCACCTAAGAACTATTTCTTAGGCTTTTTTAATGGGAGAAGAAATGGCTGACGAGAAACCTGCAAAAGACGCGCCAAGAAAGCGCAAAAGTCCGACAACCGTTCGCGAGCATGCTGAAAAGCAGGCTGAAAAACGCGTTGAAAAGCCAAGCAAAATTAAGGGTAAAATTCACAAGCCACTTACTGTCTTGCGACAAGCTGGTAAAAAAGAATTTACTCCGGTAAAGGTACCAGAAAAGAAGGGTGTCCGCCATCTAAACAAACGAGTTCGCTTCGTACCTAAATTCATACGAGAATCGTGGGCTGAGCTTAAAAAAGTTACCTGGCCAACTAAACGTGAAGCGATTCGTTTAACCTTTGCAGTTTTTGTTTTCGCTACCGTGTTCACCCTATTTATTCAAATTATTGACTTTGTATTTAACAAGCTCGTGAAGGAGATATTACTACGATGAGCGTAAAACGTTACGATTCTAGCAAACAGTGGTACGCAATCCACACTTACAGTGGATATGAAGAAAAAGTTGCAGAAAGCATTCGCCAGCGTGCGGACAGCCTTGACATGGCCGACAAGATTTTTGCCGTACTTGTACCAAAAGAAAAGCAGATTGAAATTAAGAACGGTAAGCGTAAAGTTGTCGAAAAGCGTATTTTCCAAGGCTACGTATTAGTACAAATGAAGCTTTCTGAAGACGCATGGTACATAGTGCGCAACACGCCAAACGTAACTGGTTTTGTTGGTAGCGGTACTGAACCTACCCCGGTCAGCAACGACGAAATGGAAAAAATTAACAAGCGTATGGGTATTGACCAGCCTAAGCACAAGATTGACTACAATGTCGGCGAAGTCGTCAGCATTATCGATGGTCCGTTCAAAGGCTTCGACGGCTCGATTAACGAAATTGATACTCAAAAAGGTAAAATTAAAGTATTGGTTAACATGTTCGGCCGTGAAACACCGGTTGAACTCGACAGTCTTCAAGTTAAGCGCGTGTAATATTACTTAGGTGCGGTGGGCAGTAGGCGGTAGTGTATGGCTCGGCCCAATAACTCGGCAAATTCTGAACAAGAAATTCTTGTGAGTGCTATTATCCCAAACAACGATGAGTCGGCATATGTAGTGTCGAGCAAAGGCGAAACCTTGCCGGCAAAAAAGCAAGAAACGGGCACGCACGAAAGAACATTTGCAGCTTTAAGTAAAGAAGTTACCGGTTTAGCACTTTCAATAGACCACATGCGTGGTCGTCAAACTGGCGTCGGTGCGGTTATGTTTGCTTTGGCGAAGCCAGTTTATGAAGACAAAGCACATTTAGCCGATGGATACGAATGGTGTACGCCCGAAAGAGCTGAACAACTGCGCTCGTTTACTCGTGATTTATTTAAGCTACACGCACTAGAGGATGGTAAATAAAATCATGACATCAAATGAATTCGCCTCGCAAGTAGAAGCAACTCGACAGAAGTATCCTGAATGGTTCGAGGTTGCCGAGGCACTCGGAACCACTCCTATTGACGATAAAGCAGATGAATTTGACGAGCTAATGAGCGTTCTTGCAGGGTTGAAGCCCATGGAGCTTTACGCCACGACAATTGTTGCAGGCGAATGTGGAAACAGCACGTTACTTGCACTAATTTCACAATTCTCACTTGAGGTGTTCGAGTACCAACAAGCCCAGGCGGCACAAGCAACAACAGTCGTCGACAAGTTTGCGAATAATAGAACTGTAGAACAATATGCGTTTATAGAAGTAACGGCGACCCAGCTATTGTTTAATTCTGACGCGCCAGTACAGTAGACAAAAACCCCAAAATCTGTTACATTAGTTCAGTTACGCACTACTGAAATAAGTAGGAGAGTTAGTAAGACTGCTTCAATATCTGAACACTCGTTAAATCTAGGAGAAATACTATGGCAAAAGCCGTAAAAGCAAACTTAAAAATGAAGATTAAAGCCGGCCAGGCTTCAGCAGCGCCTCCTGTAGGTAGCTCACTTGGTCAGCACGGTGTGAACATGATGGATTTCATTAATCCATTTAACGATGCAACCAAAGACCGCATGGGTCAGGACGTTACCGTTCACATTACTATCTACGAAGACCGCACCATGGACTGGCGCGTTGTTGGCACCCCAACAGACGTGCTTATTCTTAAGGCGCTTGGTGTTAACAAAGGCTCTGGCCGCCCTAACACCGAAAAAGTTAGCAAAAAGCTAACCGATGCTCAGCTTACGCAAATTGCAGAAGCAAAAGCAGCTGACATGAACACTGAAGATATTCCAGCAGTTAAGAAAATGGTTGCCGGTACTGCACGCAGTATGGGTGTAGAAGTAGAGGGCTAATATGGCTTTTCCAGACTCACGCTCATTCCCAGGTGGTGGTGATTTCAGGCCACATGTAGGCGATGACGATAGGGTAACGGGTGCGTATGAAGGCGACTACCTAGACCCTGCAGCAGAAGCAGCCTGGGGGCGTCTTTACGGCGATGCTGTACCAGTAGCGCCAGCAGAGCCCGAAACACAAGCTGTTTCAGGTACAGATGAAGAACTGTTGCGATTATGGTCGCATGCCATTGATAACGAGGATTATGCTCTAGCCGCAAGAATCCAAGCAGAAGCTAGTGGTGTCGAAGTAGCTGATGATGTACCTTTCGACTTTCATTCTGAAGTAATTATATACGGGAGTACAAAGGCCGACCCACATGTTTTAGCCGCCCTTCGCACTCAAAGCAACTGCTATTCAGAAATGTTGCGCTGTGAGGCAGCCGGAGATATTGCAGGAAGCGCCGCTGCTCAAAAACAACTAGATTTTTTCACTCAGAACAATCCAGATCTAATTGCACGCGCCAATGCCATTCGTCGCGAATTTGTAATAAAGCTCGCTAAAGATGGATTTTTTACTAAGTAATAACGTTAATTAAGTAAGTGGGAGGCCCTTAAAAAGCCGTTTGCACCACGAAAGGAACATAGTTATGGCAGAAGCCAAGAAGAAAGCCGTAAAGGCAGAAGAAGTAGAAACTAAAGTAGAGGCCATAGAAGCTGCAGCTGAAGTAGTAGCAGTAGAAGAAGCACCTAAGGCAGAAAAGAAACTTACAGCGAAAGCTGGCAAGCGTAGCGCAAAAGCAATCGCCGAAGTTGAAGAAAAGCAAGAAAAAGAAGCTCGCAAAGCTGACGCAGCTACTGCAGCACCAGCGCCAAAGGCAGCACCTAAGCCTCGCACTCGTCTAGAGCGCCAGGGTAAAAAGTTCCGCCAGGCTGCAACTTTGCTTGAAAAAGGCAAAGAATACGGTGTAAAAGAAGCGCTTGAACTAGCTGCTAAAACCAGCACAACTAAGTTTGATGCAACAGTTGAACTACACGTTAACCTTGGTGTTGACCCACGTCACGCAGACCAAAACATCCGCCAAACGCTTGTTTTGCCTGCTGGTACCGGTAAAACTGTCAAAGTTGCTGTATTTGCCGAAGCTGACGACGCTGCTAAGGCTAAAAAAGCTGGTGCAGATATAGCTGGCAGCGAAGAATTCTTGCAACAGCTCGACAAGGGCGTTATCGACTTTGACGTGCTTGTAGCAACCCCAGCTGTAATGCCAAAACTTGGTAAGTACGCACGTGTACTTGGGCCAAAAGGTCTTATGCCAAGTCCAAAAAGCGGTACCGTAACAACTGACGTTGAAAAAGCCGTAACTGAAGCTAAGGCCGGTAAAGTTGAATTCCGTGTCGACACAAGCGGTATTGTGCACCTTGGTGTTGGAAAGGTTGGCTTTGGCGCCGACAAGCTTGCACTTAACGTAAACGCAGTTCTTGCAGCAATTAAGGCTGCTAAGCCTGCAAGCGTTAAGGGCGCATACGTAAAGTCTATTTATGTCACCACAACTATGGGCCCATCGCTCAAAATCGCATTAAGCGAGATGAACGTATAATCACTGGTTGTCCACTTGAAAAAGCTCCGAGAAATCGGAGCTTTTTAATTACGGCGTTTACCCTCGAGCTGGTTCGATTCTTGATACGGCAGTACGAGGTATCTAAAAAGTGCATCGGCAAATTCTTTTGGTTTATCGGTTTCGTCGGCGTGTCCGCCATTCTTTACCAAAATGCGAACAAGGCGAATGCCAAGCTCTGATTCGTAGCGGTTTGCGGCTTCCCGCGTAAACACGGTTTCGTCGGCGTGCTGATTTTCGGGCATAACGTAGTAAACGGCCATTGCTTGCTTAATTCGTTCGGCTGAATCATCAATGTCAATCGTCCCGAGCTTACCAAGTTCGTCGGTAAATAAGCGGGGTGAACTACCGGTTATTGAAACTCGCCAAGCGTCTTTTACTTGTTCGGCAATACTAAGGCTATGGTTGGCGTGCAGCATGGTATTGTTTACAATTTCAAATCCAAACTTACTTAAAAAGCCACCCCCGTAAAAGTCGGCCGGGCCGCTCGCTTTTGGCGAAAAGCTATTTTTTGCATCGTATATCCATGACGGTGAAGAATCATAGACCACAAATTTGATTCTATATTCGCTAGGTACATACTTAAGGATTTCTGACAGTAAGACGCCACCCATACTGTGTGCCCAAAAGCTTACTGTTTTTGCATCGTGCTTTTGAAGAAGCTGCGTAATTTGCTCGCCTGCTTCTTGCGGGTCGACGCCGTTATCTTCGAACGATAAATAGCCAACATCCCCGTATAATGCAGAGTACTGTTGTCTACCGAGGCAATACCTTCGCCACTTTGAACCCCTAATCCGGGCACAATTATCCAAAGATTATCAGATGTTTTACCTTCGTATTCTGAAAGCACAGCAGCTTTTGTTTCGCCACCGTTCCACATGGCAAAACCAAGTGCTTTGTCGGTATTTACAAAAACCGAAAGTCCAAGCAGTACACCTGCACCAAATTTACGAAGACGAATATTGTCGAGCGGCGGATGCTGCACTTCACTAGAGCGAAGTGCTTGTTTTGCTAATTTTTTACGGAGCCGTTTTTCTTTGCGCGGTCGCTTATAGGCGCGGAGCTCAAACTGCTGTTCTAGCTCATCTGTTTTTGGTTGTTTTTCTATAAGTGCCACAATTGCGCATTATTGTACGCCTTTTTTCACAGAATAGTACAGTTGTTTGCTATGATTATTTTAAGAAGTGGGCCGTACATTCCTGAATATGCATTTATTGGACGAAAATGCACTATAACCACAATGATTGATATAACCGGCACCTACAGCAATACTCAAATTAAAAAGGCCATAGAAAATGGTCATATTGTGTGCGTACCGCTTGTGCCCGAGCATATAAACGGTAGTAGCGTCGACGTTACGCTTGGTATGCACTTTTATCGTATTCAAGACCGCCGCGTTGGCTCGTTGGTGTATAACCCGTACGAAAAAGCCCAGGTGGACAAGCACTTTGTCTATAGCAAAGCAGAAACACATAAAGAAGTCATAGAACGGCTTGGTGTTGAACCGCTCGAAAACATTCCGCTTGACCAGTTAGTAATACATTTAGAGCCCGGTGAGCGTATTTTAGGACACACGCATGAGTTTATTGGCATTAAGGCGCCCGGTACTAGCAGTATGCAGGCACGTAGTACTACTGGCCGTAACGGCATTGCCGTGTGCTTAGACGCCGGGTGGGGTGACCCAGGTTACATAAACCGCTGGACTATGGAAATTTATAATATGCACCAAGAAAAGCATATGTTTTTACCTGTTGGTTCGCGCATAGCGCAGCTGGTGTTTTACCACACCGGGCCAGTAGAGGGCGAGTACAGTGGACTCAGCGGCAAATATCAATCTGTCGGTGCCGATAATTTAGATGAACTTATTGCAAGCTGGAAACCCGAGCAAATGCTGCCCAAAGCATACAAAGACGTATTGGTGCCGTATGTGCCACTTGTGTGTGACGAGGTGAAGGAGAGCTAAATGGCTTTAATTGTAGATTTTGAAGGTAATGATGGTTCTGGCAAAGGGGTTCAGTTCCAGCTTTTGCAGGACCGACTCGCCATAGAAGGCAGAGAAGTATTGGCGTTGTCTTTTCCTTACCTTCAATCGGAATCTGGGCAAGAAATTGATGCTATGTTGCACGGCGAAAAACCGGCCGACCCGTATGAAATGGCAACAGTGTATGCCAAGAACCGTCTCGAACGCTTACCAGAAATTAGAGAAGCCATGGGGCGTGGTGCCGTATTGTTGTTCGACCGCTATGTGCCATCAAACATTGTGTTCCAAACCGAACGCCTAGAAGGTGCAGCGAAGCAGCTAAGCATGCGGCACTGGATAACCGACATGGAATACCGTTGGAATGGCTTGCCTGAACCAGATTTGACTATTGTGCTTGCCGTTAATGCTAAGGTTGCAAGGCTTAACATGCTCGGTCGTGACCCACGGACTAACGTTGAAAGCTTAGATATTATTGAAAAAGACACAGCACTGCAAGAACGTGCCGTAGCCGCCTACGACGCACTCTGCCAAGAGCACCCAGATACGTATCAAAAAGTTGACTGCGTAGATGAGCGCTTAGGTAGAATGCGCGACCGCGACGTTATTCATGCCGAAGTGTGGTCGTTGGTAGCCAGAAAACTAGGTATAGAGCACTAAAAGTATGGCCGGCACGCTTATTGCGCTCGAATCAACGAATCAGCAGCTACTAAATAAAACTGCACGGTATTTGGCGTTAAAACTACAGACAGAAGGTAAAAGCGTAGAGGTTTTAAGCTTTCCGCAAGCTAAACAAAGTAGCGGACATTTTGTACAATCTCACCAAAACGGCGAATATGGGCAGGTAAACCCGTACGCCGCAAGTATGTTTTATATTTTAGACCGGTACGATGCCAGCCCGCAGATTAGGCAATTTTTAGAACAAGATGTAATAGTTATTTGCAAAAGCTACCGTGGTACAAGCCTTGCCGAATTAGGTGCGCAAATTAGCGATGCTGAAACACGCAAAGGCTTTTACATTTGGGCAGATAGTTTAGAGTCTGGCACTTTTAGTGTGCCACGCCCTGATGTCGCAATTGTATTAAGCGAAGAATTGCCAACATTGTACGAACTATGCGAGCTATTCCCTAAAGATTATATTTTTGCCATAGACCCAACTAAAATCCGCAATATGCTTAACAAACTCATCCCTCCAGCACCTGCTGTTCGAAAAAAACAGGCTGCGACCAAAATAAGCTGGATTGACGCATTGCGCGCACTTGGAGAGGGCAGGCAGGTAGATTTTGCTCCTACTAACTCGTACGTAACACTTGCGAACAAATCGTCGCAGCATAAAGCATATGCCAAAGGATTGCATGAGCTAGAAGAGCTTAAAAAAATCGCGCTTAGTAAATTGCCCGAAGCGGAACACGCGAATGCCGGTCACCAAGTGACACCAGTCGGGCATATGGGTGCAACAACAAGTGAACTCCCGCAACGTGGGGGCTATAAAAATCGCATTCTTACAAAGCTCATTGCCCAAAATTTCGAGTCAAATTATGGAGAACTCAACGACGAGGTGTGTGTAGTCACACGTTCATACCGGAACGAATTAGGCGCACTTCCAGAATTGCTTTCTGGCAGAACTGAACAGAATATTTCAGAGCTTATTGCATTAACGGCCACAATGCCAATTACTAAAAAAATAGAATTGTATAAAGCGTATTTAGCTGGTTACGACAATGACCCGGCTGACTATAGCTTAGCCGCGCTACAGCTTACCGTAGCGCTACGAATTTCATATGCAGATTTGTGGACTCTGGCCCGTAAGTTGCCGAGTATCCGCTTTTCGTTTCAAGAGCCAACCCCACGGTGGGGCTATGACATTACAAAAAGTCAGCAAAACGCAGAAGGCGAGCTTGAAAACTGTTATTTAGCAAGCCTGAAACTTTTTAGCGAGCTTGAGGCAGCGAATGAGCCTAAAGCTGCAAAGGCAGTGGTGCTACAGGGGCACTTTACACAGGCTGTAGTTACGCTTGACGGCTCTGCAATGCGCAACTTTGCCGCCGTTGCAGACCAGTCATCGGCATTGCAACGTTTGCAAAATGTAATTACGGAACAATTTCCAATTATAAGTTCTTAAGTAGTGCTTGGGGCGGGGCCGATGTCTTGTAAGACTATCGGCCCCGCCCCACAGTGGGCATGTTCGCGGGTTGCGCTACTTAGCCCGGTAGTGGCGCGGGTGCTGCCTGGGCAGCATCGGTCAGGTCGGTCACCTGCTTGCTTCGCTTCTCGCGAATGGCTGCGCCGAGGCGCTTGATGTCGTTCTTCTGATCTGATGGTGCCCCGAAGCTTGCTGCTTGCAGCTCCAGCTCACGCAGGTAGCTGCTGGCGCCGTCGCAGTCCCCCTTGTCCAGGCACTCGTAGGCGCAATCGATAAGATCGAGCGGACTTGCCACCACTAAACATCAGCTCCTTTCACCCAAGCTGTCTTGCCGCCAAACGGTTTGGCGACAAGATTACTAAAATGAAAAACCGAGTTCTTTGCTGGAACTCGGTTTGGTTTCAAAAAGAAATATCGTTCCAGCAGCTATACGTCAATAATCAGCACCAGCACGTGGCTCTGAATTGATTGTGCGTAGCTTAGTAACGACATATATGTAGTAAAACATACTGCGCTTACGAATCAAAGTTTTGGCGGCCAAGTTTAAGTTGATACATCTCGCTATCGGCAGCTTGTAATGCTTCTTGCGCTGAACCATAGTCGGCGACGTTAACAAATCCAAGTGAAAACGTAACTGGCTCGCCGTATAAGTCGGTAGCTTTAGCAATTGCACGCTGGTGAACGAGCGGTGGTAGGGTACGCAGTACGTCTGGGTCGGCGAGTGATACCCGTACCAAAAAAACGAATTCGTCGCCCCCATAGCGACAAATGGTGTCAGACGGTCGAAGCGCTCCTCGAAGCCCATCGGCAACAGCCTTAATGAGTTGATCTCCGGCAGCGTGCTTGTCGGGGTGCTCGTCGTTTACGCGTTTTAACCCGTCAATATCTGCAAAACACAGTAAAATAGCCCTCGGGAAATCGCGTTGTTCGCCTTGCTCTTGGGCAACAATAAATCGTTCGAGTTCATCTATACAAAATTCATCGAAGAAGCGTCGTGAGTTTATGCCGGTTAACGAATCGATCCAGGCAATACGTTCAAGCCTTTCGTTGGCAGTTCGCAGTCTTTCGTTTTCGGCGAGTAATTTACTGACAATTGTCTGCAAGCTTGCGAGTGCAAACCGAGCATCGCTCTCAATGGTAACCTCGGGCGTGCTAGTAATATCTATCGATGGTTCTGAATTGTGTGGTTGTGTAGTCATAATAAAAAATCTCCGGCAAAACCAGAGAATATACGAGTATTGTCCGGTTTCGCTACTAGCTCGGTTATGTACAAGCGACCAGATACATACATAACGTCTTTGCTTACTAATTTGTGATAATTATCATACTACAAGATTGAATATATAGCAATAGTTGACCGTAGCTGCCGTATCTGTTACCATAGATACGAATTACCAAAGACAGTGACTGGTAGCGATGCCTTAATTTGTCACCGAGGTGAAATAATCTAGTTTTAGCTTGTTTCAATCCTTTGGTAGTGTCCAAAGGAATTTTTATTTCCAGGACAGAACATTTACAAATTGGTCGATTGTAAATAACTAAACAAGGAATCTATTCTATGGCGTTAAGCAAAGAACAGAAATCTACCGTTGTTGCCGACCTTACCGAACTTCTTTCGGGCTCTAAGATGACCGTTGTTGCCGAATACAAAGGCATGACCGTTAAATCTATGCAGAAGCTCCGCAAAGACGCAAAAGGTAATGGTACGTCAGTAAAGGTAGTAAAAAACCGCTTGGTTAAACAAGCGATTAGCGGCGTTGACACCCTTAAAGGTGTTGAAGTAGCTGCACTACAAGGTCAGCTTTTGTACGCATTTAACGATGCAGACGAAGTTGCTCCTGCAAAAGCGCTGAGCGACTTTGCAAAAACTGAACCAGCTTTACAGTTTGTCGGTGCAATTACCGCTGAAGGTGCTTTTATTAGCGCTGACGAAGTAAAGGCGCTTGCAAGCCTACCAAGCAAGAATCAGCTTATTGCTGGTGTTATTAACACTCTTAACTCACCTGTGCGTGGTGTTATGGGTAGCCTTTCAGGCAACCTTCATGGTCTTCTACAAGGTCTTGAAGCTAAAGCAAGTAATTAATTACAAGGAATCTACACAATGGCAGATCTAAAGAAACTCGCTGAGCAACTTGTTGCTCTTACCGTTCTAGAAGTGAACGAACTTGGTACAATTTTGAAAGACGAATATGGTATTGAGCCAGCAGCCGCTGCAGTAGCAGTAGCAGCAGCACCTGCAGGTGATGCAGGCGCACCAGCAGCAGACGAAAAGAGCGAATACGACGTTATCCTTAAGGATGCAGGCGCTCAAAAAGTTGCTGTTATTAAGGCAGTTAAAGACGTTACCGGTCTTGGCCTTGGCGAAGCAAAAGCTATCGTTGACGGTGCTCCAAAGCCAGTACTAGAAAAAGCTAAGAAAGAAGATGCAGAAGCAGCCAAGAAAGCTCTTGAAGAAGCTGGCGCAACTGTAGAACTTGCTTAATTTTAGTTCTAACAGTAAATTACCCACCTGAAATATGGTGGGTTTTTGCTTTTCAGGGGTTGGCGAACCTAGTTATCCACAGCAACGCGCGTAATACTGTTGCAAGATTGACATTTATCACACGTTCATGATATGGTACGGATATTAGGAGATAAGGGAAACAAAAACCCAAGGGAAGAAGGATAACTGCGATGTCCGATATGCCAGAAAAACAAATCAAGCGACTGCGAAGCCTGATTAGCGAAGCCGAAACAAATTTGGCTGCTGCTAAAGAACTTTTGATTAGCCTTGTGGGCGAAGACCCAGTGGTTACTTCAACAGCGCGTGAAAACATTTCGGGCAAAGTGCTCGAAGGTGTGTTCGACGGCCAAAATATGGTTGGTAGCGACGGTAAAACATACCCTGTGCCGGCAAACTACGCGAGCAAGTCTAAGCTTGTCCAAGGCGATATTCTTAAGCTAACCATTGGCGATGACGGTGCATTCTTGTACAAGCAAATTGGACCAATCCCACGCAAACAACTTGTTGGCGTGCTTGTGCAAAAAGAAGGTCATTACTTTGTAGAAGTTGGCGACCACAGCTACCGTGTATTACTTGCAAGCGTAACCTACTTTAAGGCAAAGCCAGGCGACCAAATTAGTGTCAACGTACCAGAAGATGACACCGAAGCAGAGTGGGCTGCAATAGAAGCCGCACTATAAAAACTTCATTCGATTGTTAAAGGGAGCTGGGTCTCCCTTTTTTATTTTCCGGTTAGTTCGTGGAATGCGGCAAGCGCCTCAACGGAGGCAAGTAGCGCGCCTTCGAGAGCTTCGAAGTGCATTTCTCCTAAAGCATCAGTATAGTAGCGAAGATCTCTTTTGCCTGTACGGATGTCTTCCATGAGCTGTGAATACTCCGCATCAAGACTAGACAGTAACTCCAAGTGCGCTACAAACGAATTAGGTAGTTGCGGAACCGTAATATCTAGTGCCTGTAGGAATCGGCGGCCAAAAGCGCGAGGTAGTTCTAAGGCTCGCTGCATATCACGGTAATTTTCATTGTCCTCGGAAGATTTAGTGAACTTTTCCTTTTTATGGATAATATATTGCCGTAATGACTCGAGGGGGTCTAGCTCACAGGGAGTTACTAATCCTGTAATGGACTCAAGCTCGTCGGGCTTTTCTATAAACGGACCACCATCTCGTTCGGCGCTGGCGAGATAATCTAAAAACAGAGTGTCTATCGTGTGTTCTCCTGCCTTTGCTTGCGATTCGGTCATGACTATCGGCTCCACAGTAAGTCGTTTTTCCCAGGCGGCGCCATGCAAGCTGCAAACGTAATCATGAAACTCATTCGGGCTAATGTCATCGGGTACTATCGCCAAAAAATCTACATCTGAGCGTACTGTTGCTTCTAGCCGCGCTGTCGACCCGTGAACCATTGCGCCAATGATAGGAAATTTGGCGTGCGTAATTTCGCTTCTTAATGCTAGAAGCTCGCGCGCAAGCCTATAGTGTGCTCCATCGTCCGGATATCTACCTCGACCAATTTCGTCGGGACTGTATACTTTACCCATATCGCCTCATAGTGCTCCAAGCTCTAACAGATTGCAAGCACAAGCAATTTGTGCGTAGAATCAACAACAAAACAGCGACAAATGCGTCGCTGTTTTTTATACTGGTTGTAAAGCTGCGAAATAAAAATAGTAAAAAGAGGTGTTAGTGTGGCTAAGCTTTATTTTAGATACAGTGCAATGAACAGCGGTAAAACCACGGCGCTTATTCAGTCTGCCTTTAATTACGAAGAGCGTGGCATGCGTGCTTTAGTGCTAAAACCGGGCGTTGATACTAAAGGTGGGCAAGAAATTGTTTCGCGCATTGGCGCTAAACGGAAAGTAGACGTGGTACTTGCGTCTGAAGCAAGCGCCAAAGAAGCAATTCAGGCATTCCGTGGCAGCACGGAGCTATACTGCATTTTGGTAGATGAAGCTCAGTTTTTACAGCCATCACAGGTAGATGAGCTGTTTTGGTACGCCGTTAACGAAGATGTGCCAGTGCTCAGTTATGGGCTACGCACCGACTTTAAGGGCACTGGGTTCCCGGGTAGTACACGGCTTTTAGAGCTTGCGCATGAACTACAAGAACTAAAAACCATATGCCGGTGCGGCAAAAAAGCTTTATTCAACGGCCGAAAAGTAAATGGAAAATTCGTAGCCGAAGGCGACCAAGTGGCAATAGACGGCGAAGATGCGGTAGAGTATGAATCACTGTGCGCACGCTGTTATCAAAACGAAGTTTTAGGAATTCTGTAGTTAACACAACAGACAAACAAACAAATGCGAATTATACTAAATACAAATAGAGGGGAAATCTAAATGGGGCAGGCGTTATATCGCACGTATCGTTCAAAGACGCTCGACGAAGTCGTGGGTCAAGAACCTGTTACTACTGCGCTAAAGAATGCCCTAAACAGTGGTAAATTAAGCCACGCTTACCTATTTACCGGGCCGCGTGGCGTCGGTAAAACCAGCATTGCTCGTATATTGGCGTTTGAAATCAATAAAATTCCGTACGATACCGACGCATTGCCACTCGACATTATAGAAATAGACGCCGCCAGTAATCGCCGTATTGATGAAATCCGTGACTTGCGCGATAAAGTACGCATTGCGCCCGTTAGCGCGCCGTACAAGGTGTACATAATCGACGAAGTGCACATGCTTACCCGCGAAGCATTCAACGCGCTACTTAAAACGCTCGAAGAACCACCAGCACACGTTATTTTTATTTTGGCTACCACCGAAGCGCACAAATTACCCGAAACAATTGTTTCGCGTACCCAGCGCTACAATTTTAAACTTATAGATGCTAAAGAAGTCGCAGCGCACCTAAAGACCATAGCTGCAAAAGAAAAAATTGATATTACCGATGACGCGCTTGAGCTTATTGCTCGCCACAGCGGCGGCAGCCTACGTGACGCGCTTAGTTTGCTCGACCAAATCAGGCACACTGCAGGTAAAATTGATGCCAAAGAAGTGCAAATGGCCATTGGCCTACCCACAACCGACTACATAACCAACTTATTGCAGGTACTTGCTGACGGCAGTGCAAAAGATGTTATAGACCA
Organism: uncultured Candidatus Saccharibacteria bacterium; assembly: GCA_964587465.1. Taxonomy (GTDB): domain Bacteria; phylum Patescibacteriota; class Saccharimonadia; order Saccharimonadales; family CAIOMD01; genus JBBRSL01. Next base: position 25,500 of record CAZPLH010000001.1, read on the forward strand.
GTGCAAAGAAGCTGCAGACAACGGCATTTCGTCAGTTCTTTTGGCGCAGTCACTCAGCGATGAGCTTCGTAGCCAACTTTCCGACCCAAAACCAACCCTAGACCTAGAAACAAGCCTGACGCTCCTGCAAGAGCTTTTGGCCGTAGAATCAAGCACCAGCCCCGACACCGCGCTACAGGTAGCGCTTTTGGGTGTTACGCTAGCACATAAAACACCGGCTCCGGTCGCTAAAAGTCAAAGCATTACCGAAACCGGCCCACCACTGACACTTAGTAAGCCCGTAGCGGCAGCAAAGCGTGACATTGCTGAGCATGAGGCAAAAATAGCTAAAGAAAAGAAAAAGGCACATGCGGAAGCAATTGCGCCGCCAAAGGTAGATCCGGTGGCGCCCGTACCGCTTGACGAAGCTATGTGGAGCCAAACACTCGAAAGCCTAAAAGGCACCCACAACACGCTTTACAGCGTTGTGCGCATGGCAAACGCCGACTTGTCTAAGGCTACTGACGGCGTACTATGCCTTAACTTTAAGTTTCCATTCCACCAAAAACGCATAAACGAAGCGCGTAACAAGCAAGTTATTTTAGATAAATTAGATTCACTAGGTGTAGCGGGTGTAGAAATTTTGTGCCAGCTACAAAAAGCAGTTAAGCCAGAACCTATGCAAGAAGTTGCACTAGAGCCAGTTACCGCTGCAGATATGCCGCCAAAAGATGAAGCATGGCTTGACCAAATAAAAACAGTCTTTGGCGGAGCCGAAGTACTAGAGTAAACCGCTCATGGTAGGCTTTAATTTGGTAATACTATAAAATAAGGGCACTATGGCGGATAAGATAGGGACGGTACCACCACAAAACCTCGAGGCGGAAGCATCGCTTTTGGGCGCTATTCTTATTGATGCAGACGCTATTGTCCGTATTGCCGACACCGTAAATGCCGAAGACTTCTACGACGAGCGCCACAGCCACATTTACCAGGCAATTAAAAAGCTGTACGAAAAGCACAGCCCCATAGATGTTTTGACACTTTCTAACCGCCTTAAAGAAGACGGTTTACTAGACACCGTTGGTGGTTCGGCGTACCTTACCGACCTTACAAACTATGTACCAACGGCAGCACACGTCGAGCACTACGCCGAAATTGTGTCGCAAAAAGCAATTCGCCGGCGCTTAATTAAGGCCAGCCAAGACATGATTGGCCTCGGGTACGATGAAACGCAGGGTGTTCAAGACCTTATTGAACAAGCCGAAACCGAGCTATTTAAGGTGAGCCAACAGCACGTAAAACAAGACATTTCATCAATTGAAGAAATCTTGGCAGAAAGCTTCGACCGTTTAGACGAACTACACAAAGATAAAGGTAAAATTCGTGGTGTACCGACCGGCCTGCGCGACCTAGACAACATTCTGGCCGGCCTACAACGCAGCGACCTTATAATCTTGGCTGCACGCCCAAGTATGGGTAAGACAGCGCTTACTTTAAATCTTGCGCACAACATTGCAACCAAATCAGAACAGCCAGTACTGCTGTTTAGTCTGGAAATGAGCAAAGAACAGCTTGTCGACCGTATGCTTTCTATGGAATCGGGCGTAGATGCCTGGAACATTCGTACGGGCAACCTGAGTGATGCCGACTTCGAGAAAATCGGGCAAGCAATGGGTACGCTGAGCGAAGCGCCAATTTACATTGACGATACCCCAGGAATAACCGTAAGTGACCTGCGTACTAAAGCCCGTCGTGAACAGCACCAAAGGCAATTGGGTGCCATTATGGTGGACTACCTGCAGCTTATGAGTGGTGGCGCCCGTTTCGGTGGCGACGGCAACCGCGTGCAAGAAATTAGTGAAATCAGTCGTGGGCTAAAGTCTATTGCTCGTGAACTGAACGTGCCAGTTGTTGCGCTAAGTCAGCTAAGCCGTTCGGTTGAATCACGTAGCCCACAAATTCCGCAGCTTTCTGACCTTCGTGAATCGGGTTCAATCGAGCAAGACGCCGACGTCGTGGCCTTTATTTACCGTGAAGATTATTACAACCCCGAAACCGAGCGTAAAAACATCACTGACATATTCATTAAGAAGCACCGTAATGGGCCAGTTGGCCAGGTAGAACTGTACTTCGACAAAGACCGTCAGCGCTTTAGAAGCCTCGACAAGCGCCAGTCTAACAACACACAACCATTTGAAAACTAGCGATGTTAAAGTTCTTACGTCTAGTGGTATACTATTCGTAATTACATGAAAAAATTCTTTAGTGTTAGCGTTGACTGGCTGCAGTCACATTGGCGTGGGCTGGTAAGTTCGTTAATCATTGCTACATTGGCAGTGCTTACTTTAAGCCTGCAGCTAACTACACTCGTACCAGGGCAAAATAAGTTCGAAACAATCGCACTTGGTGTTATTCAAAAGACGCCGTGGCCGTGGCAGTCGCCCGAAAGCGCCCCTTATAACGTGCCGGTTTACATAATTGGCAAAGTTACCGGTGATTTTTTACAAGCCGGCCGTATTGTCAGCGTTATGTATGCTCTCTTTGCAACAGCGTGTTTGTTTTATGTGCTAAAAAAGTGGTTTAACATTCGCATGGCTACGGTTGGTAGCTTGTTATTTGTTACGAGTAGCTGGTTATTGCACCTTGCGCATGTTGCCACGCCACTGATTCTTATGGTGTTCGCGCCGTTGGCATGCCTAGCTGCGTTTACCTGGCTTATTCGTACTAAGCGCTATAAAATTTTTGCCATTTTAACGTTTGTTGGCGCACTTGGCTTTGCCGCGTACGTGCCATACATGACGTGGGTGCTACTTGTTACGGTAGCGGTGCTGTATTTCCAATCTAAAGACAAAATCAAATCTATTGAGTCGTGGCAATGGATTGCTGGCGGTGCTTTGTATTTTGCGCTTGTTTTGCCGCTACTCGTTGGGCTGGTGAAAGACCCGTCGTCTATTAGGGTTTTGCTTGGCATACCAGCTAACCTGCCAAGTTTTAACGAATACCTTAATAACTTGCTAAACCTCATTTTGACACCATTCTTCCGTTCGCCACTTATGCCCGAACTACACCTAGGACGATTGCCGCTGCTCGATATATTTAGCACGACAATGTTTTTACTTGGCGTGTATTACTATGTGATGCGCCCGGGAAACCGCCGCAGCATTATTTTGTTTGCAAGCTTTGGGCTATTGCTCATTATTTTGCCGCTCACGCCGTTATATTTACTTGGCGCAAGTATTTTGTTACCGCTTATTTATATTTTTATTGTCAGCGGCATAGTAGAGCTACTTAACCAGTGGTTTAGCTATTTCCCGCGTAATCCACTGGCGCGAAGCATTGGCGTCGGCGTGGTTGTGATTGCCATTGGGTTTACGAGTTTTTATCACCTACAGCGTTATTTTATTGCATGGCCAAACACTCCCGATACAAAGACGGTTTACGTGGTACAATTAACAGATAAGAAATAGGAGTTGTTATGAGTAAGTTTGATCAGGCTAAAATGCTGATGCAAGTTCGCAAGGTGCAAAAAGAACTTCAGAAGCAAATCATAGAAGTAGAAGCCGGCGAAGGTGCGGTAGTTGTTGAAATTACCGGTGAACAAAAGATTAAGAAAATTCACATCGACCCAGAATACGTAGACCTCGATGACATTGGTCAGCTTGAGCGCTGGATTGAAGACGCCGTTAAAGATGCGATTGCACAAAGCCAAAAGATTGCTGCCGAAAAAATGCAACCAATGCTTGGCAACTTAGGCAACCTAGGGCTGTAAGGACAACAACCTAGTGTCTATACTGCCAAAAGCGCTCGAAGCCGCTATAGAGGCATTTGGGAGCTTACCCGGAGTTGGGCCACGTACCGCAGAACGGTACGCCTACTTTGTGTTGCGCCACGACCCAAGCACAGCCCGCCGTTTAAGCGATAGCTTGCTGACCCTGCACGAGGGCATCAAGTTCTGCCCAAAGACATTTGCACTTATTGATGCTACGCAAGATGTTTCGCCACTCTATAGTGACGAAAGCCGCGACAAGCAACTTGTTGCTGTTGTGGCAGAGCCATTCGACATTGTGGCACTAGAAAAAACGGGCAGTTATAAAGGCACGTACCACGTGCTTGGAGGGCTTATTTCGCCCATAGATGGCATTGGGCCCGAAGATTTACGTGTTCGCGAACTACTGCAGCGCATCTCTGATGACAATGTAACCGAAATTATTCTGGCAACGAGTGCTGGCGTAGAGGGCGAATCAACCGCACTCTACTTGCAGCAACAACTGCAAGCCACGGACGTCACACTTACACGTTTGGCGCGTGGCCTACCAATTGGCGTTGACCTTGAATACGCTGACCAAATAACCCTTACACGGGCGCTCGAAGGAAGAACGGGGGTTGTATGATACCAAAGCTCGATGAACTAAAAACATTGGTGGATGGCGCTCAGCGCATACTGATTATTCAGGCAGACAACCCTGACGGCGACAGCCTTGGCAGTGCGCTCGCGCTCGAAAGCATTTTGGGCGATTTGGGCAAAGACGTCTGGCTATATTGTGGGGTCGATATCCCCGGCTATTTGCGCTACCTAGAAGGCTGGGATAGAGTTATGCAAAGTGTGCCGAGCCAGTTCGACATTTCAATTATTGTCGACACCTCTGCCAATAACCTACTTGAAAAACTTAATGCCAGCCAAGAGCGTAATTGGGTAGCTGCAAAGCCAGTGGTGGTACTCGACCACCATAAGGGTGTTGAGTGCGATATACCGTACGCAACGCTCGTAGTAAATGCCTCTGAATTTGTGTCGACCGGCGAGCTCATTTTGCAGCTAAGTAAAGAAGCTGGCTGGCCGGTAAGCGTAGCCGCTGGCGAAAATTTACTGCAGTCAATTTTGTCTGACACCCTTGGCCTGAGTAGCGACGCACCTAAAGGCGATACCTACCGTCGTATTGCCGAACTACTCGACAGTGGAGTAAGCCGCTCTAAGCTTGAAAACGCACGTCGTGAGCTTTCTAAAATGCACCCCAAAGTGTTCGCATACAAAGCCGAACTGATTAAGCGAACCGAATTTTATAACGACGGCCGTACGGCAATTGTGGTAATACCCGAAGACGAGCTATATGACATTAGCCCATTGTATAACCCTGGGGCGTTGTTCTTAGCAGAAGTAGGCATGGTTGAAGGTGTCGATGTTGGCATATCGTTTAAGGTATACAAAAATCGCGTCACCGGCGCCATTAAGTGTAGCGATAACGCGCTTATTGCCGGTCAGCTTGCCGAAACATTTGGCGGCGGCGGGCACCCTTTTGCCGCAGGTTTTAAGATTGAAGGCAGCGACATCAACTTCCAACAAATCAAAAATGATGTACTTGCCAAAGTAACGGAGCTTTTAGGCTAAAATTATTGTATGAAGTTTTATAACACCAAAACCCGACAAATAGACGAATTCACCCCAATTGCCGAAAAAAAGGTAACGCTGTACACCTGTGGCCCTACGGTTTACAACTATTTGCACGTTGGTAACTGGGTTGCATACATTCGCTGGGACATTTTAGTGCGCACCCTTATTGCGAGCGGTTACGATGTTTCGCGTGTTATGAACATTACCGACGTTGGGCACTTAGTAAGCGACGCCGATGACGGCGAAGACAAAATGGAAAAAGGCGCCAAGCGCGAAGGTAAAACTGCTTGGGAAGTCGCCCAAATGTATACCGAAGATTTCTTAAGCGGCATGCACAAGCTTAATTTGATTGAGCCTACCTTTATTACTAAAGCAACCGACTACATCCCGCAGCAAATTGCGCTTGTAAAAACACTCGAAGACAAGGGTTTTACGTACGAAATTGATGACGGAGTGTATTTCGATACCAGTAAGTTTCCAACCTACGCCGACTTTGCACACCTAGACCTCGCTGATCAAGAGGCAGGCGCCCGCGTTGAATTTAACCCCCAAAAACGTAATGGCAGTGATTTTGCCCTATGGAAATTTAGCCCTAAAGGCGAAAAACGCGACATGGAATGGGAAAGTCCGTGGGGCGTTGGATTCCCTGGCTGGCACCTAGAATGTAGTGCCATGGCCATGGACAAGCTGGGCGAAACTATAGACATCCACACGGGTGGCATTGATCACATTCCGGTGCACCACACCAACGAAATCGCCCAAAGTGAAGCAGCGACTGGAAAAACATTTAGCAACTATTGGCTCCACAACAACTTTTTACTGGTTGATGGCACTAAGGTAAGTAAAAGTATTGGCAACACCTTCACGCTTCAAGACTTGGCCGAAAAGGGCTTTGCACCCGAAGATTTTCGCATGTTTGTACTGCAAAGCCACTATCGTACCGAAAGCAACTTTACATTCGATAACTTGCAGTCTGCAAAAAACCGGCTACAGGGGCTTAGAAACGTGGCGGAACTGCAGTATCAAGCAACCGAATCGGCACCACGCGTAGACTTTGCATCGGAAAAAGAACTTGTGCTAAAAGCGCTGCAAAACGACTTTGATACGCCAAAAGCACTCGTACACATGAGCATGCTTGCAAGCACGGTAAACGACAACCTTATTAATACCGCTGATGTTACAGCTTTTGCAGACTATATTCGCTTTATTGACGATGTGCTTGGCTTAAGCCTCGGTAGCGTCACAGACATTACTGCTGCCCAAAAAGAGCTGCTACAGGCCCGTACAGCGGCCAGGGAAGCAAAAGACTGGGCTGAATCAGACAAAAAACGCGACAAGCTAAAAAGCCAAGGTATTGAAGTTCGTGACGCAAGTACTGGCCAAATCTGGTCACGAATAAGCGCAAATTAGGCAGATTAGCTAGACGCTTCTTTTTCGGACTCGGTTAAAACTAGTTTTGCTAGTTCACTAGCTACTGCATAAGTTGGCTCTGCAGCTTCTAGCAACTTCATGGTGTGCTCATCTGCTCTTGCAATCTCTCTATTTTTTGCCATTGCTACTCCTAGGAACAATTTTACATCAAATTGTTTATATATAGTGCGGTAGAATAGTTTTTGACTGTCAAAAATAAACATGGAGCATTCTATGGATTCTACCGAAGCAACCGACAACCAACCCACCATGAAAGAAGCGCTTGCAGCAGCCGAAGCGCCGCTTACGATTGCTAACGAAAAAACTAAAGTCGCTACAGTTGACGGCTATAACGAAACAGATATTTTTGCGTGGGCCAATAACCTCGTGCAGTACGTAGACGAGCTCAAAATTGACCTCTACTTCTTTAATAAGAATTACACCGTGTACCGCACTAAGTTAACGGGCGACGTTGCGCGTCAATTGCGGCCGTTATTTTTAGATGACGTGATTGAGTACATTTTAGGCGGCATAGAAACTGGCCTTATTGTGCGTGACTTCGAAGCTGCCGAAAAAGAGGACGGCGTGCTGCAAAAAACCCGCACCGGAAATGTAGAAAAGCTGACGACTGTACTTAACTGGATTCGTAACGAGCAACACAACATAGAAACGTTCGACGACGCCGAACACGACCTAAAGCGCATAAAAGGGGTCGCTGCCCACTGTAGCCACCCAGACATGCCCAAAAGCTTCACGTTATTTAAAAATCTGCCGACGAGCCAAATTATGAAAGGGCCAACAGCCTGGACGCTTAAAGACGGCGTATTTAAACCGTTCGACACCATGACTGCCCTTAAAATACCTGCAGAAAACCAATTACTTGTGGTAGATCAAGACTTATTTGTGTTTAACCAGACAAAGCTCAAGCAGCTTTTCGGTTACGACGCCAAAGCTTCGTACATTGCTGCAAAAAAAGTAGAAGAAATTGAAGCAAACTTTAGGCTTAACTTTGCAGACGGTTTTGGGTTGCAATCACTGGTTAAAGGCAGCCCAGCGACCATTAAAAAACTGCAAAAGATTGAACCAAGTCTGGTTAAGCAAGAAGACCTAGTAAGTCACGCCGAAGATATGGGCGTAGAACTTATGGTAGATGAATCAGGAGCCATAATTATTATGGACGACAAAGACTTAAAGCGGTTTGTCAACCTGTTAAACGACGATTACGTTGAATCAAACATGACTGGCCAACGCTACGAAATCTTAACTAAACGCGTGCTTAAACCGACCGATTCTGACAGCCAGTTATAAACAGTTTGCGCGCTAAATAATACAACGATTATCCTCTGGCATAAGCATAAGCGTCGGTCTACAATTAGACCCAGCTATGTAAGTACTTTCGCTTTGCGGATTTTCACTCACAGGCTGTACATTTCACTGTAAAACATACACACCACCAGTAATGGCAGGCGTCCCTGTATTTACACATATTCAATTATTGCTACCAAGCGAGGCTATTAACACGAACGGTCAGCCCCGTAGTTGCAGCAGTAACCAAAAACTCCAATCCCGTTCGGCTTAACTAAACAATAAGCGGAGAAGAATATGACACAACCAAAAGTTGTAAACGAGCAAGTCGACGTAACGGCTTTGTACTTTCGAAAATCAAAAAACGGCCTTAAAAGCTTTCCAAAGCGTATTGAATACGAAGGGGAAGCGCTCACCTTTATGGAGAGTGGCCTACAAATAATGGTCAACAAAGGTCAAGAGCTCATTGAGCTATTTACCATGACAGACGGTAGAAGCGATTATCGCTTGCGCCACAATGTCACGGCAAAAGAGTGGACACTCATGACCATCAGTCAAAACGCCTGAAGCACTACGCCTCGGGCGTTTTGCTTTATAAAAGACATGAAGATACCCCAGCCGCCACAAGTGAAGCGGGAGGGGTATCTTCACTAGGGCCGCTGGGGCTAGTCGTACGTGATGTCGAGCGGCACGGTGACGGTCTCTTGGCTGACGACCATGACGGGGTCGTCGGTGGCGTTGAGGAAGCCGACATCATCTCGCTCGACACTCTGTCCTGAGCGCGTCAGTCCCGTCGTCTTAACGACGGTGTTGTCGGCCTGCTTCTTCTCGATGAGGGCCTGACTGGAGTCCTCGATGCGCTTCTGCAGGTAGCTGGCGCCCTGGAAAGCCGCTAGGAACACGGCTACAAACAACGCTCCGTTCAGGTACAGGCTGCTCTGCTCGACGAGCTTGCCGTCGCCGTTGGTGTACGAACCGACCATCGCCTGTTTAGCAAGCACCTCAGCACTGAAGTAGCCGACCCATCCAGCCGTGAACGACACGAACAGGTTACCGAACTGGCCCATCGCGATGACCTTGGTGGTCGTCACGCCGTCCTTGTCCTTGATGTGCATCCGCGTCGGAGCGAGCTTCCGGGGATCGGTGTTGGTCGTTCGTGCGAAGTACCCAGCTGCACCAGCAATCAAGCTGACGATGGTCACCAAAACGATGACCCAGAAACCACTTCCCATTTTTCCTCCCAGTAGTCGGTGGTGTTTATTTAATATACTATAACAGCGCACGAGTCAAGTTTATTCGCCGAAGTTTTGAGCGGCTTTGTAGCCAAAGAATAGGCCAACAAGGCTACCAATGGTGCCGCCAATAAGACTTATAATGCTCAGCCCGTCTGCATGAAACAACCATACGGGCAAGTAAGCACCAATAATACCGCCAAGGGTTATGCCGCCGTAAATAAGCATTTTTTCCATTATTTTGCTCCGTAAATTTTAAGAATTTTCTCGCCAACGTAGGCAACATCATATTGCCCAACAGCATTGTGCGCCCACGCAGCTGCTTCTTCGCGTGCATGCTTATATTCTAAGAAGTGTGCCAATCTGTTCGCGAATGCCTTAGTGTCTTTAGGATTAACCAGTAGGTCTGGGTGGTCGCCAAGTACGGTACGGTAGCCCGAATTATCGCCACCAAGCACCACGCGCGAACCTGCCGCCATTGCTTCTATAAGGACAATACCGAAACTTTCACCTCCCGTACTCGGGAACACGGCAATATCTGCGCCGGCAAGCAAAGCCGGCTTGTCTGCTTCATCAACAAAACCTAAAAAGCGTATGTTTTTAAGCCCGTGGTTATGAGCGTACTCTTTTAACTTAGGCAGCAGGGGGCCTTTGCCGCCAATTATTACCTCGTATTCGCCCGTATGAATGTGTTTAAGCTCGTTTAAGGCCTTAAGTAGGTACATACAGCCCTTGCGCTCAACTAAGCGCCCTAGGAAGACTATAGTTGGTACGTTGCGGTAAATTGGCTCGTGTACGAACAGCTTTGTATCGACAACGTTCGGCAAAACAACCGAATCAAGTCCAAACACCTCTTTCGCAAATTCTTGTGCAGCCGTTGAAACCGCAATAAGGGTGTCGAATAAGTGCGAGCTACCACGGGTAAGCACTTTAAGACTTTTCGCGCCAGTAGACTGCACCCAACCTGCGGGAACAATATGAAAGGTACCAATAATCTTAGTTTTGTCGGGGGCGGCCTTCATGACTTTGCCTGCCATAAGTGGGCTGTAAGGCACTTGTACGTGCAGTACGTCCAAATCAAGCTCTTGTAAAAGCGCTTTTATGGCTTTTTTGTTAGCTGGTAATGGAATGCTTAATCTGTTTTGGTTGAATCGAACCTTCATATTTCGAGCAAGCGAGTGCACGTTGTCGACATCGGTGCGCTTAGATTCGCCTACTAAATAATGGACTTCATGGCCTTGTTGGCTCATCCATTTACCAACACCAAGTACGTACTGCTGTACGCCGTCGGGCGTATCGAGTGTATCGTCTAGAACGAAGCCTATTTTAAGCATATGAGTGTGTAGAAAGCGCTGTTTTATATGTTGCTTCGTAGGCTTGTGCTACGCGTTCAAAACCATATTTGTCTACTTCTTTGCGAGCCCATTCGTTCCATAGGTCTCGAAGCTCTTCATCGTACAGCATAAGTTCGAGCCGTTGCGCAAAGTCGCCAACTTGCTTAGGATTTACCAAACTGAGTCGCCCGCGACCAGTCATAACACTCGAATACCCGCTGTTATTGCCAGCGACAATTGGCGTACCCGTCGCCATAGCTTCTAGCAGCACAATGCCAAAGCTTTCACCGTAAAGGGCAGGCGAACAATACAGGTCAGCGTGCTGTAAAAGTTTAAGTTTCTCTTCTTCGGTTACAAAACCCAAAAATGTAACGTCGGGTACTTCATATTGTTCAACGAGCTTTTCGAGGGTCTGTTTTTTAACGCCGCTGCCGGCAATAACAAGCTGTACGTCGTTATGTGTATTCCGCAGTTCGTCGTAAGCTTTAATTAAATACTCAACACCTTTACGTGTTTCTAGGCGGCCTATGTACAGTATCGTTTTAACATCGGCAGGTTTTTTCTGGATGGGCACAAAATGCGCTAAGTCGACCCCGTTCGGAATAATAGTAATTTCTTGCTTGGTAAGGGTGCGCACGAACTCTGCTGCCGCTTCTGACACCGCCGTTAGCACATGCAGTTGCTTCAGCACCGACTTTGTATAAGGGGTTACCGCGTTTGCAAGGGCTTTACTAGTGTAGTTTTCGGGAAGTTTCGCATGGAATGTCGCTATGTTTATAGCGCTCGATTTGTTAAGAATTTGCCTACTAAGCAGTGGCACCCAAGGCTCGTGAAAATGGAGTACTTCGAACTGCTCGTTCGCTAAAATCGATTCAATTTCAGTGCCATCAGCTTCAAACCCAAAGTCTACCATGGTGCGGAAGGGAGTATTTGCCTTAACGCTACGGCCGACAAGTATCATGTCCTCGGGTATTTCACCTTCGAACTGACGGGGACGTGGCGTAATAATGCGCACTTCGTGCCCGTGTTTTTTCAAATAGGTATACTGCTGAGTTACGATTTCCTGAACACCGCCGGCGAACTGGAACATATTATAGGGGCAGACAAGGCCGATCTTCATGCCCGTATTATACCTTATTATGCGCCTAAGAAGCCTTTGGTTTTTGTGCCAGCATACGACGTACAGTGCTTGGAATAATGGCGCCAGCTTCTTTTACGTCATCAATAATGGTAGGAGCGTGATTTGCCAGGTTCGACTTAACAACACGAACGTCTTTATAAATCTTTTTTAGGTTTTTAACGACCTTTTTGTTGTCAAAATACTGGTCAGAATCAACCGCGACATGGACCATTGGCATATCTATTTTTTGTCCGGTCAGGTCAAGGTTAAACATAATGTTATTGGTGTACATATAGGTGCGTGCGTCGTTGCTTTGCCAGAGCTCAACCTCAAAGCTTACCCGGCGCTCTAACTCTTCTTTATTGGCATCCATCATTTTAGGGTGTCTAGACGCCATAATCCGGTAGGTGTTTTTAATAACAAATGAGCGGAGTAGGACGTATTTAAAAAATCCGGCCGTAACGGCGCCCGACATAATTTTTGATGTAGCGCGTGCAGCCTTTTGCTTATTCGGTGCTATTTTAAAGTCTTCTGCAGATGCAAATCCAACAAAACTAATAAGCAGGTTAACTTGAGTGGCAAGTTCGGGGTATTTTTGTAGCATTCGGGTTGTAACCAAAAAGCCCCAGCTCATGGCGCAAATGGTAATCGGTTTCTTTTTATAGTGTAAACGTATAAATGTAGCCAGGTAGTCGGCCATGTTATCGAGCGTCGGCTTTTCGCCGAGCACATAAAAACTGTCCATACCCCCAAAACCGGGTAAATCGGGCATGGTAACATTGCCGTACTCCGCCAAATTAAGCGCAATGGTATACATGCGCTCGAGGCTAGAATGGTGGCCGTATACAAGCAGTATTTCGCGCTTACGCGTCTTTTTTGCGCTCTTAATACGCATAACACGTCCATTAAGACCGTTAATGCTTAAATGCGTAATATAGTCATTTGCCGATGGTACGGCTCGTTCATTTTTCATAAGTTAGAACACTCTTTTAGTATTATAGCAAATTTACAGGTATAAAAAACCGCCTTTTATAAAAAGACGGTTAATTAACAAACTAAATACTACTGGGGAATAGTAATACCGCTACAAGAACTGCCACACTTTGATTTAAGCTGTTGAGCTGTGGTGTTAAGACCCTTGACTTGAACCTGCAGTTGCGTGTTTTGCGTCTTTAACGTTTTGTTGTCGTAGGTAAGCGATTCGTTTTCTTGTTGAATGCGCGAAACGTCAACGGTGGCTGCAGCTGGAGCTGGCTCTTTATTGCTTTGCATGTAGAACCAACCGGCTGCTGCGGCAGCTGCAATAAACAAAATTACAAAAATAGTTAGAGCAACCTTAAGGCCTTTACCCGAGCCACCTGATTGTTGTGGCGGTTCAACGTGCTGCTGTTCGGTAGGTTGTTGTTCAGGTAGGGAATTATCCGGTGCATAGTCTGCATCGTTAAATTGATTTAAACCACCAGTATTTGCAGGTGCGCCGTTAAAGCTACCACTTTGTGGTGCGCTTGGCTGGTTGCCAGAGCCTTGCATTCCGTCAAGACTTCGACTTGGTTTAATATCGTCCATGAATCCCCCCTGGAGTTATGTAATTTTACGCTTAAGGTTAAGTATAAAGTTGACAGCCTGAAATTGCAACGGGTTTACGCCCCTAAAACTACTGTTTCGGGTGTCGTCGTTTCAACTTAGCAACGTTCAGACGTACCATCTGTCGGTCGACTAAGGCTTGGGCATGCGCAAGCTCAACTTTATCTTTGGCGTTTTCTTGTTGCTTTTGGGCGTTTGCTAAAGCTTCTTCTATTTCTTTTTCGACTAATTCATCGCTGTGCTCTGAATCATCTGAAAGCACACGACAGACATTGTTTTCGAACTCTAAAAGCCCGCCAAAGGTCGTAAATAACTCTGTTTTACCGTTTGGAGTTGTCACGCTCACGCTACCTGGCAACACTATGGTTGTAAGCGGTTCGTGTAGAGCGTACACCGCAATACTGCCCGAAGCAGTATTAACGACTACCTCAGTAGCTTCGCCGTTAAATTTCGCCCCATTAAGCGTCAAAAGCTCAAACTTCATTATTTAACGTCCTTAATTGAGCCTTTCAAGTAAAACGCACTTTCGGGTTTGTCGTCGTGTTTACCATCTAAAATTTCACGGCAGCCCTTAATGGTGTCTTCGAGCTTTACGTATGCACCCGGCTTATTCAAGAACACTTCTGCAACGTGGAATGGTTGTGTTAAGAACCGCTGAATACGGCGTGCACGGGCCACGGTTTGCTTGTCTTCTTCGCTGAGCTCTTCCATGCCCAAGATGGCAATAATGTCTTGCAGGTCTTTGTAGCGCTGCAAAATACGCTGTACGTCACGTGCAACTGCATAGTGGTCGTCACCGACGATTTCTGGGTCAAGAATAGTACTGCTTGAGTCGAGTGGGTCAACAGCGGGGTACAAGCCAAGTTCGGTTAGCGCACGGCTCAGTACAATGGTTGAGTCAAGGTGGCTAAAGGTGGTTGCTGGGGCAGGGTCGGTAAGGTCGTCGGCCGGTACATAGACCGCTTGCACCGAAGTAATAGAACCCGTTTTTGTACTGGTAATACGCTCTTGTAGGGCGCCCATTTCTTGCTGTAGGTTTGGCTGGTAGCCCACCGCACTTGGCAAACGGCCAAGAAGGGCAGATACTTCAGCGCCAGCCTGTGTAAACCTAAAGATGTTGTCCACGAATAATAGCACGTCCTTGCCTTGGTCGCGGAAGCCTTCGGCCAAAGTAAGACCAGTAAGCCCCACGCGCAAACGTGCTCCCGGTGGTTCGTTCATCTGGCCAAAGACCAAGCTTGTTTTGTCGAGCACACCCGAATCAGCCATTTCATGATACAAGTCGTTTCCTTCACGAGTACGCTCACCAACGCCAGCAAAGACCGAGTTGCCGCTGTGGTATTTTGCAATATTGTTTATAAGCTCAGTAATCAGCACTGTTTTACCAACACCAGCGCCACCAAATAGGCCGACCTTACCACCTTTGGTAATTGGACAAATTAGGTCAATAACCTTAATGCCGGTTTCCAAAATTTCAATTTTTCCGCTTTGCTCTGAAAGAGTAGGTGGTTCGCGGTGAATAGGCGCGGTTGTTTTGCCGCTGGTTGCAGGTTTGTTATCGATTGGCTCACCCACGACGTTAAACATACGTCCAATGGTTTCATCGCCAACCGTAACGGTGATTGGCGCGCCTGTTGCGGTCACTTCGTCGCCACGCTTTAGGCCATCGGTTGTGCTGAGTGCAACCGTACGAACGGTTGTTTCACTCAAGTGCTGAGCAACCTCGAGGTACAACGTGTGCTTACCATTTTGTACCGTTAAGGCATCGTAAATTGCTGGTAGCTCGCTATCTTTAAATTCTGCGTCGACCACCACACCCACAATTTGGGTGACGTGGCCGAGTTGTTTTGTTGCTGTTGCCATTATAGTTATCAGTCTCCTTATTCTGTTATTGCTTCTGCGCCAGCGCTAATTTCTGCAAGTTCTTGGGTAATTGCGGCCTGGCGGGCGTTATTAAATGCAAGGGTTAAATCATCAATTAATTCACCGGCGTTATCGGTGGCGTTTTTCATAGCAAGCATGCGGCTGGCTTGTTCGCTCGCGCGGGCATCAAGCATTGCTTGCGAAACGCGCGCTTCTAGTAGTCGCTTTGCAGCAAACTCAAGTAATTCTTCGGGGGTTGGTTCGAGCGTGCGCACAGTGCCCGTCGTATTCGGAACGTAAGCAATGGGTAATAGTTGCACAGTTTCTACTTCTTGACGTACCGTTGACATAAACTTGGTAAATACAATGTTTACGACGTCTGCTTCGCCATTCAAAAACATGTCTATAGCTGTCGACAAAAGTGGTTGCGCAAGTTCAAGGCTAATGTCTTTGACGTCCATTAAATAAGCGCCCTTATCGCTCACATCGCTTAACCGTGCGATGTGTCGCGCAGCATATTTACCGACACTAATAACGTGCTGATTTGCGTTTTGGCTGTTCGCAAACGCACCATACGCTCGAATAACGTTTGCATTGTAGCCACCCGCAAGTCCACGGTCACTGGTAACAAGAATGGTAAGCGCGTTTTTTACTTGGCGTTGTTCAAATAGGGGGCTATAGCCTGTTTCAGGAGCACTCGAAAGCACGTCTAGCAGCTTTGCGGCTGCTTCTGCATATGCATGCGCATTCAAAGAAGCTTCTTGCGCGCGGCGAAGTTTACTGGCCGCTACAAGTTGCATAGCTTTTGTAATCTGCCGAGTATTACTGACAGACCGAATGCGTCGTTTAATACCTTGCTGTGCTGCCATAGTCGGCTACTTTGCTGCCTTTGCTTTAGTAAATGTCTTGGCTACATCACGTGCAACTTTAACAATGGCATCGGTTTCTTTGTCTTCGGGCTTGGTGCCTTCGTTCAGGCTTTTAACAATTTTAGGGTGCGATTTCTCAACACCAGCAATAAGATGCGAAACTGCAGATTCGACATCAGCACTCGAAAGCTCGTCTAGCGCACCACTGGTAGCCGCAATAAGTGCAATAACTTGGTCGCTGACACTTTTTGGTTGGTACTGCTTTTGCTTCAAGATTTCAGTTAGTAGACGGCCGCGGGCAATCTTTTGCTTGGTGTCCTCATCAAGGTCGCTTGCAAATTGCGCAAAGGCCGCGAGCTCACGGAACTGTGCAAGCTCAAGACGCAAGTTACCCGCAACGCTTTTGGTAGCTTTGGTCTGTGCGGCGCCACCAACACGACTCACCGAAAGTCCAACAGAAATAGCTGGGCGGACACCTTGGTAAAATAGGTCGGTTTCCATAAAGATTTGACCGTCGGTAATGCTAATAACGTTGGTTGGAATATAAGCGCTAATGTCTCCAGCCTGCGTTTCAATGATTGGCAGGGCAGTAAGGCTACCGGCACCTAGTTCATCGCTTAATTTTGCAGCTCGCTCCAACAAACGACTGTGAAGGTAGAACACATCACCAGGGTAGGCTTCACGTCCTGGTGGGCGACGAAGCAAGAGCGACATTTGGCGGTATGCAACCGCGTGCTTACTTAGGTCGTCATAAATAATCAGCGCATGACCTTTATTGTCACGGAAGTATTCTGCCATTGCTGTTCCAGCGTAAGGGGCTAAGTACAGCATACTTGCAGGGTCACTTGGGCTCGTTGCAACGACGATTGTTTGCTCCATCACACCCTCAGCCTTTAAGCGAGCAACGAGTGCTGCAACCTTAGAAAGTTTTTGGCCAATGGCCACGTAGACGTTTATAACGCCAGTCTTTTGGCGAGCCTGGTTAATCATGGTATCGATGGTAATGGCCGTTTTACCAGTTTGGCGGTCGCCAATAATAAGCTCACGCTGGCCACGTCCAACAGGGACCATGGCATCAATTGCCGTAATACCAGTAGCGAGCGGTTCGTGCACACCCTTACGATCCATAACACCAGGAGCTTGGCGCTCAATAGGGCCAGTTGCTTTTGCGTTAATGGGGCCTAAGCCGTCAAGTGGGCGACCTAGCGGGTCGACAACTCGGCCAACAAGTTCTGGGCCTACAGGCACTTCAAGGCCTTTACCACTTAACGTAACTTTTGCTCCGGCTTTTACATCTGTTTCACCGCTCAAAAGCACGGCGCCAATTTCATCTTCAAACAAGTTCAGCACAAAGGCTCGGGCGCTCGCGCCACCTGTTTCAATGTCCAGTACTTCACCGAATCCACATTCGTGCAAACCGTACACCCAAATAACACCGTCACTCACACGAGTCACTACGCCTGATTCACCAAGTTTGCTGGTGTCTTTAAGCCCCGCTATGGCTTGTTCGAGCTCTTTGCTCAATCCTTTTACATCAATGTTGCTCATTACGCTTCAACCTCTCTTATCAATGCTTGTAGTCTACTTTTAACTGTTTCGTCTAAGGTACTCGATGGAGTATCGATACGTACGCCGCCTATAACGCTCGGATCAACAATTACTTCTAGCTCAACCTCACGTGCATTCGATGATTTCTTAATGTACGCAGTTATTTCTGCCTCTGTCGCGGCCGTCAATGGCTTAGCGACCGTAACACGGGCAAAAACATAGCCTTCTTGTTCGAGTACCCAAGCGACATCTTTTGCCAAATAGCTCGCTTGACGCACTTTACCTTTAGCGCTCAACCATATAGCCGCTTCGGTAATTGCTTTTTGGCGATCACCAGAAAGCCCATGGGCAATGTGCCGCGCAATTTGCATGCGAGTCGCCATTACTTAGAAGCCTCGTTTAGCGAGCGAGCAATCAACTCTTTATCTTTAGAATCGGTTAGTTTTTCGTCTAACACAGTTGCCGTAGCAGCGGCTACTAAGCTTGCAGCTTCGGCTTTAAGCTCGGTGCGCGCTTTTGCGACATCTTGTTTAAGCTGTTCGCGTGATTCAGCCAATAGGCGCTCAACTTTATGGCCAGCCTTAGCCTCGGCGTCCTTAACGACTTCAACAGCTTCTTTGTGGGCATCAGCCGCAACTTCATCGGCGGCTGTTCGTGCGGCTTGTAATATCTCGCTTGCTTTTTCATCAGCTTCTTCCAGCGCGCGCTTAGCTTCGTCTACATTTTTCAAACTTTGGTCGATTTCGGTACGTCGGGCTTCAATGGTGGTGAAAATCTTACGTAGCGCAAACTTATTCAAAAGCCACATAATAATCACAAACGTTATCAGCTGGAATATAAAAGCTTTAACATCGAGCCCAAGGCTGCTGATGCCGGTTGCTTTTTCGCTTGCAAATAAAATAGTCACTAGGTGTGTTGCTCCAAAATTAAGTAGTAAAGACAATAAGTAGTACGAACACAAGTACGGCGTCTACAAGACCAGCCATAATAAGCGCCATGGTCAAGACTTTACTTTGTACTTCGGGGTTACGGCCAACAGCACTCACGGCTGCTGCACCAACTAAACCAAGTCCAATAGCTGGCCCAATTGCACCGAGTCCAATGGTCAAACCTTTAATCAGTTCTGGTGATACTTCTTGCATTATTTTCTCCTAAATTAATTCTTTACGTTATCCAGCTTCACCGGCTGCTGTCTTAGCTATCGGGGCGGGTGAATGCGAATCTTCTTTGTGCTCGTCATGGGCAGTACCCATTTGTAGGTAGACCGACGAAAGCATAATGAACAGGTAAGCCTGCAGGCTTGCGAAAAACAGCTCCATAAGGACAATCGGTATTGTTCCAATAAATGCGAAGTTGCCTGCAAGTTGTGTAATAACATGGAGCAGCACTTCACCGGCGTAAATAACACCAAACAATCGAAGCGCCAAAGTTATAAGGCGCGTAAGTTCACTTATGATTTCTATAGGGCCCAAGAACGCGTTCATAGGGTTCCACCATGGTGTCGTAACACTAAAGTAGTGCTTTACGTGCCCGAACAAGCCACGTTCACGGATTGCATAAAACTGCACCGTACCTATGGCAATGACGGCTAGCGCAAGTGTGCCATTAAGGTCGGTGGTAAATGGTCGTAGCAACGCTGCCTTTACGCCACTGTCGGTGACTGCGTAGACACTTCCGCCCATACCCGGCAGCAAGCCTGAAAGATTATTGAGCAGAATAAAAACAAAAAACGCGAAAAACAACGGTAAGAACTTACGCGCCTTTTTTTCATCGCCGGCAAAGTTAGCCGAAAGTGTCGTAATCATAAATTGCACAATCTGCTCGACAAAAAATGCGTACTTAGATTTTGGCTTTACGGTGCTTTTCATTGCCGCTACCACAAGCAGCCCGACAACTAAGAGCCCAATAAGCGCACCCATAAGCATAGAGTTCGTAACAGTAAAGTTGCCAATCTGGAAGAGTGGCTCAGCCGAAACAGGTACGCCTTCGCTCGCAGCAAGTAAATTAAACATACTTCGCCTCATTCGCTCGAGGCACACCGGTAGCTCGCAGTTGTGTACTATTGTTACCCATTCGTTAGGGTAAGTGTAACAATTTACCGGTGTTTGTTCAAACGATTTATCAGTTTACGGTAGCTTTTTTCAGTCGGTTCGGCTATTGTGCGTCGCCACCACGCACGGAGCGGCCAGCCACGCTTACGTTGCCATTCAAAGAATGCGTTTGCTGCAACATATGCCAAAACTGCGTACAAAAAACCAAGAAGAACATCGATGATATAGTGTTCGCCTAAGTAAACTACCCCGAGCCACAGACTTGCCGGGTACGCCCACACCCACCAGGTCTTTTTTAGCCCGTACAATCGGTTAATAAAAAGCGCGAACAAGGTAGGGTATGCCGAATGTAGACTTGGCACTGCCGCGACAGGGTTCGGAGATAAGTTCGCATAAAAACTCGAAAAGTCTTTAATGCCCATCGCCCACCAAATATCGCTTGAAATACGGCGGATTTTTTCTATGTAACCAAGTTCACTGGCCATCCACGGTGGTGCAGCCGGAAATAACAAATACGTTATAAACGCTGCGTAGCTCAGTATTAAAAGTGCCAGCATAAATTGCCAATACATGCGGTCACCAAATTTTTTCCAAATCAGCACGCCCAGCGCAATCGGCATTAAAAAGTGAATCGTATACAAAAAGTAAAAGTAAAAATCGTACCACCTTAGGCTTCCGTGCCACATGTGTTGTTGCAGCCATGCAGTCGGGAGTCGTCCAGCACCCAACCATTCATCAAACCGTATCATTTCCCAGAAATGAACATTGGTATTTAAGTGCGGTACGATGCTTCGAAAGCCTTCGTATGCCAAAAGTAAAATTACCAGTGGTGCAAATCGCAATAAGAAAGGCCTGGCTTGTCCAAACACTGCAAATATTACGAGTAACGCTACAAATAACGTGTCTGGCGTCCAGAACGTTCGCTCGCCAACCAATAAAGCCGCTGCAATTATAAGCACTACGGCACGAACACCGTTTTGCCACGTTAACAGCTTTCTTTTTTGTATCTTCTTTTTCGAAACCATTGCCAACTAGTATAGCTTACTTTTGCTTTCGCTCGAGCTCTTCAATGCGGTCGTGATTCAGGCCAAAATAATGCGCAACTTCATGCCACACGGTATTTTTAATCTGCGCCACAAGCTCCTCGTGGTTCGCTGCAAACTGCATATGCGGATTCTGGAATATGGTTATGCGGTCA
The DNA here is from genome assembly GCA_964587465.1 of uncultured Candidatus Saccharibacteria bacterium. Lineage (GTDB taxonomy): Bacteria > Patescibacteriota > Saccharimonadia > Saccharimonadales > CAIOMD01 > JBBRSL01. The sequence goes on from CAZPLH010000001.1 coordinate 46,382, forward strand.
GGTAGGGTAAGCGCGTAACCACCGCGCCGTTCAGTAAGAGGCACCCCTTGGTATAGACCAAACAATGACTGGCATGGACGCAGGCCAAGTGACTTGCGTTGTTCGTCGTCAGGCTCATCTTCAACCATAAAGGCAACATTCTTAATTGCTTCGAGTCGTTCTTCAGGTAATGACTTAATTGCGTCAGTTACAAGTTTTTCAAACTCAGGTTTTTCAACGTGATACATGTACACCAGTGTAGCATTGCGACCACTACCTTCAGAGCGTATACTTTTCACTAAGCATGAGCGTTATTGAATTTTCAAATGTCACGAAGCGGTTCAAGAAATTTACCGCTGTCGACAGCATTTTCCTGCAAGTTAACCAGGGCGAAATTATCGGATTTGTCGGCCCGAACGGAGCAGGCAAAACTACCACCATTAGTATGCTTTTGGGTTTTTTGGGCGCTACAGAAGGCGTTGTTAAGCTACAGGGCAGTGAGGTACACCCAGCCGTGGCGCACTCTCAGCATCATACACTCGGCTATGCAGCCGGTGACATGGCACTGTTCGACAACTTAACCGGCGCACAGTACCTTGCGTACTTTGCTAATCAGTATGGCTCAAATGCCTCACAAGCAGTGCTCATTAAGGCGCTCGCACCTAAACTTACCGTGCCTCTTAAGCAGCTTTCACGAGGAAATAAGCAGAAAATTGCCATAATCGCAGCCTTACAGCATCAGCCCGAGGTTATTGTGCTCGACGAGCCAACGAGTGGGCTCGATCCGCTTATGCAAAAAGTATTTCTAGAGCTCATTTTGGCTGAAAAAGCTCGCGGAGCCACCGTATTTATGTCATCTCATATTCTTACTGAAGTATCTGAAGTTTCCGACCGAGTCATTTTTATGCGTGAAGGCAAAATAATTATCGACCAATCCATGGCAGAAGTGCGCGGGAAACAGGGTAAACAGGTGACGATTATGGGCATTAAAAAACTTAGTCAGGATGCACTCCCTAAGGGCTCAACTGACGTAACGTACGATTCTACCTCGCTTTCATTCCGATTTAGTGGCGAGCCAAAATCCCTTGCAGCGTGGTTGGCCAAGCAAAAATACACTGATTTCACCGTAGAGACCATCGCGCTCGACACGCTATTTGAGCATTTATATGAAAGCGAGTCGTCACTATGATGCACTCTGCATTCACTAAAACGCTGTATGACAAGCGATGGTTCGTACTAGGCTGGTCGGCGGCATTTGGGTTCATGTCGCTCTTGGTAGTCGTCTTTTACCCCTCATTTAGCAGCACATTTCAGTTCGACCAACTCGCAAGTCAGCTACCGCCAGCATTTCAAGGGCTTATAGGTGACGCAGCAAATCTTAAAACGCTTTCAGGATACATAGCCGAACAGCTTTTTAACATCCGCATTCCACTATTTATGATAATAATGTCAATTGTGCTCGGTCTTGGGCTCTCTATAAGTGACGAAGAATCAGGTAGAACACGCACGCTTCTTATGGCTCCAACAAGTCGGACTGTATTGCTACTTCACAAAATTGCAGCTGCAATTGTAATTGTTGGTGCAATTTCACTCGCGACAGTGCTGTTTTTGTACCTCGGCATATTCATTATTCGCGAATCTGCCCCGCATGCACTTATTTGGGAGCTTTTTGGGCTGTCGTGGATATTCGGAGCAACGGCAGTTACGGTCGTGATTAGCATAGGCCACGCAATTGGCGAACGAGCGCCGACAACAGGCATCGCACTCGTCATAACCATTGGTAGCTTTATTCTTACGACGTTTGGAGCAGCGGTAAGCTGGCTAAAACCATACGAGCGTGTATCGCTACTGCATTATTACGACGCAACAGGGCTAAGTAAGCATACTTTTCACCCATCACACCTATGGATACTCTTAAACGTTGCCGTACTGGCAGTAATAATTGCCGTTGTTCGTTTTCGCGTTCGTGATTTGCACTAATCTATTTTTGTAAGGCCCCTAAGTTCTGCAAGAGCCGCCTCGGGATTATCGAGTCCAATAAGCCGAATTGTTTCGGCATTTGTCATCATACTTAAGTCGAGCGTTATGTTACCGTAGCCGAGCTTTGCGCCCATAAAGGTTTGGTCCATTCGCATACCAGTTACATGCGCCATATCGTAGATTTTCTTTTGCTTAGCGCCAAAAGCACCGCGCTCGATGATAATGGAATCTTTCGTGGCGTAATATCGAACTTTTTTCGAATTGGTGTATGCCACAAGTAGCGCCAAAACAATAAGTAGGATTACAATCCAGCGTGCAAGTCGTGTCAGCCCACTGGCATCAAACGAGGCAAAATCATCGAATGCCCTAAAAAGACTCGTCGAAAATATAAGCAATACTAATCCACCAGCCCCAATAACTATGCTCTGAATAAGAAATGGTTTGGTACTTTGAGTAAATTCTATTTTTTGATTCATGCCTTGATTATAAAACACTTTTCGTTTCAGTAGCGTGAGTTTGCGAAGGTTGTTACTTTGGGCTACCATATACAGATATGAAACTACACAAACCTACACGCGAAGAACACCGTTCGCATCGTTCACCCTGGCTCCGCGCGGCCGTACTAGGCGCAAATGACGGTATTATCTCTACCACTAGTATTATGCTCGGTGTGGCAGCTGCAAATACCTCTCCGGCTGTTGTACTAACTGCAGGTTTTGCTTCACTCACCGCAGGCGCCATTAGTATGGCAGTGGGTGAATACGTATCGGTAAGCTCACAAAAAGATAGTGAAAAAGCTGATCTTGAAATTGAAAAACGCGAACTGCAACACTACGAGCAAGAAGAGCTTGAAGAACTCGAGCAAATTTATATTGATCGCGGCCTTAGTAAGGGACTCGCTAAAAAAGTAGCCTTAGAACTGCACGAGCACGACGCACTTGCCGCACATGCCCGCGATGAACTTGGCATCGATAAAGACGAGCTGTCAGACCCAATGCAAGCTGCTATTAGCTCGGCAATTTCGTTCGCGCTTGGTGCGTCACTACCAATCATTGCGAGCGTCTTAGCCCCAGCAGGGCATAAGTCGGTCGTAATTATTGTTGCCGCCCTCATAACGCTCTGTATCACAGGGGCAGTTGGAGCCTACGTCGGTGGTGGTAGCAAATTCGTTGCTGCGCTTCGTGTATTTATTGGCGGTGCCGCTGCCATGGGAATCACCGCACTTATCGGTAATCTTGTTGGCCAAAACCTTTAAATGTCGGTATCTTCACCTAGGAGCTTTTTAAGTCGATCCCTAATACTGCCTGGGTGGCGCCCGAATTCATGAGTAAGTTCAGATACTTTTTTGCCTTTGCCAAAGAGTTTTAAAAGCTGCGCATCGTCAGCTTCAGTCCATGGTGTATAAGCATTCGGGTAGTCATGGCGCATTTTTTCGAGCTTTTCAGCCCAGCTAGAACCAGTTTTGGGCTTTTTAGCCACCTTGGTTCGAGTTTTATTGCGCGCCTCCCAGTCCAAAAAGTAATTCTCGTGTTCTACTACGGCAACCGCACTTTTATGGCGCAATTCTTCGTCAATTTGTTTTGCAAGTGGACTTACTCGCAAAGCCATGCCGTTTAAGCCAT
>CAZPLH010000002.1:0-628 GCA_964587465.1 uncultured Candidatus Saccharibacteria bacterium
GTACGACTCATTTCAATTTCCATATCAAAGCCATGGCGCTTGTCACCGCAAAATGTATTGGGCAGCTGAAGAATAGTGCCATGGGTGAACACTACTCCGCAAACTTCTTCCGGCATCCCTTGAATTGCTAGAGTGCGCAGGTCAGAAGCTACTTGATTAGGCAAATACAGATCGGCAAGAGCAATACTCATGTCACTTTCCTTTGCGCAAAGGAACTCTCTTGTATGTGCTGCCCTTGCGATTTGGCAAGGCTCGATATGCTGGCGAATAACCCAAAGCATGCGTGATTGAGGAGTGCATACCCGTAGCATGCGCTTTGCGCTTAGCATACTTGCGCAATTTGGGATTAGCAAAGAACAATCGCATTTGCGCTTTTGAAGCAAATGGCTTTGTGCCAGCACTTTTAGCTTTGGTTTTTGTCTTGGCCTTCACTTTGGCTTTGATAGCCACGACTCACCCCTTGAAGTCCTTGACCAAGCTCTGAATCTGCTTCACAATAGCGGTAGCACCATTATCAGCAGCCGGTGCTGGAGTAGGTACGGGTGTAGGCGCAGGAGCAATATTTAGGCCAACGGGAACAGTAGCATCCCCGTCGCTCTTGAGCAACTTAGCAAATGCAGCAGTAGTC
>CAZPLH010000002.1:638-34198 GCA_964587465.1 uncultured Candidatus Saccharibacteria bacterium
CTGCCGCTCTTGCCCCACTCCGGCCCCCATGAATTCAAGAATGTAAAGAAACCCCGCTCAAGATCCTGGCCGAGCAAACAGATCTCGTGGCCGCCAGCAATCTGTCCCTTTGGCCAGACAAAGCCACGGGCATCTGTTTCTTCCATGGCATAATACCAGTCAACACCTACAATAAGCGGACTCAGCGTGAGCGCTCCACAAACATCATCAAGCCCCATGGGGTGCGTATAGCCAGTCAAATACTTGAGTGAAACCCCGGCCTTACAAACACCGATGCCGGAACTGCCGGTATCATCAGGAGGGTAAGTGCCATCAATATCATCAAGTTCGGTTGCCTTGGAATACAGATCAATTGCATCAAGCTCATCCAAATAACCGCCGCCAGGGCGGGAAGCAGTGAAGAACTCTGTATTCAAGCACTGTGTAAGTGCATTGCCGGTACAAGAGCCAAGTTGACCTTGATCAAGCACCGGTGCCTTGTGATCCCAAAGCACAGTCTTTGGCTTAGTCGCCTGGCGAGCCGGAAAGTTCCACGACCTTGGGTCGTGCTGAACATTTCGACCAAGCCCATATGCGAAATTGCGAATTGGCATTTATCCTCCGGTGTATGCGTATTGTCCATTGTTACTAAATGGCTCACCACCGGCCATTTCAGTGTCTGCTTGATCACTAAACTGATCGCCGAACTGCTGATTACCGCCAGCCTCATCAGCAATCTGTTTATGATCATCTACCGCTTCATCAAAGTCGGTGCCGATGTTAAGATCATAGCCCATGATCTCATTTAAGCGATCATACAGCCACGAAACTGGCAAAGTACCTGATGCTTGTCCCCAGATCTCAAGCACCTTCTCAAGTTCCTCTTTTTGGTTGACCGGCATCGGGTCGCCAAATTGGGTCGTCGCAATTACACCATTGGGCTCAATACCCTCATATGCCGGCAAGAAACAATTGACCAAGTCATAAAGGAACTCGTCAGTCTCATCAACCAGCAGAAGTTCCTTCTCAGCATTCTTGGCCAACATAGGCCCAAGCTTCAGCTGAAGAGCAATGCCAGATTCAGCAGTCGTGGTGTCAACCATGCCTATGGTAATGTCAGGTACGCCAAGAGCCTGTTGCATATACTCATCAAGACGCTGAATATGCTCAAGATAAGGCGCAACAGAACTTACACCACTCACTCGTCCGAAATTGCCACCAGCCGCAATTTGAACAACTGCCCCTGGCCCTAGTTCCCATTCAGTTTCATTGCCGCTAGCATCAACTGGCGGACTAGCATCTGTCCAATAGACGCCAAGGCCCTGAGTGATCAAAGTCAAGTCTTCATCCGACATGGCTTGATTCATAGCACTCATCAAGGATTCAACGCCGGCCAGTTCCGACATACCGAAAGTGCTACCGGGCGGCGGCAAATTGCGCCAATGATAAACTGGCAGATCAATAATGTTATCTGGCAGTTTGAACTCTTTTTGAACAATTTCGACTAGCAACAGAGATGGATCTTTTACCCTGTCATCCCAGCGACCAATTTCCCACAAAGACAACTCTGAGGTGATCCCGCCAGTGGGGACGTTGTTGTCATCGACCATTTTGCGATAGGTCTGGCGACGGACAACAAACTCGCCCGTGTATCGCTCTGTCGCAACCGAGTTACGCGGATTGCGGATGATATCAACAATATGACAACCCATAACAAGACCGGTGATTGGGTTCTCAATTGGGAAGTAGTGTTCAGGCTTCAGCTCTTGGATCTTGATGCGTTTGCCCGGTCGCTCCCACGGCATCCCCTGAACATGAAAGCACGCATCCCCCTTGATGAGCATGTAACGCTTCATCTGGTTGAATTTGGATACAACCTTTTCAGTCTTGAACAAAGTCGCCATTGCGGCTTCAATAGTCTGGCGGGATGTTTCGTCGCCGGCATCTGGGTCTACCAGATAAGTGAAGTCTACAGCTAAAAATCTGTTGATTGCCTCAATACACTTCTTGGCGCTGGGCACATAGATCTCAACGCTATCATCATCTTCACCACGCAAGGTGACGCGAATATGCTCAGGCCGATTATGGTAGAAGTCTTCCATTAGCTCATATGTCTTGAGCCGCAATTTGTCATCTTCATTGGACAGATTGCCTACAGTTTTACCATAACTGGCATTATCATTGATGAAGTCGACAGAGCTGTCATATTGACGAGAATCAATTGGCATTTAGATTTGTCCTCCAGACACCAATCTGCATACAGTTAGTATAGGCCATCAGATACCGTCGCGCTTTTGCCAATCTTTCCAATTCGGGTAGCCATTTGGCAAAGGACGCATTGCATGGATTGGCTTAGGTTGTGGCGCGGCAGAACCAGGCTTGGCGCCTTTATTGCGACCCATATTGGCTCTTTTGACTCTGGTTCCGCCAACCCCAAGCATACTCTGCGGTCCGAAGAATCCAACCATGAATCTGCCAAGAGCCTCAGGACCGTGGTCATCCTTCTTCATGGGCAGTTCCATACGAGCAACGCTTGTCTCCATATCCTCTTTGCGCTCGGGGTAACGGTAGGCAAGCATATCCGCTCTTGTCTTGACACACTTTCGGTCAAACATCAATTGCGGGCGCCAAACTTCAGCGTTGTTGTCTGTAAGAGCACCATAGTCACGACGACCCTTACGCAACGCCTGGCGGATCAAATTGATACGCACATTCAATTCGCCGCCAGTACCGCCCATAGACTGGATCTTCAGTTTGTCTTGAAGTGTTCTTGAGGACATCGGGTCTGCAGGATCGGGATAGAATTGCCGTAGCCCTGGAGGGTTAAGTCCCCGCCTCTTGATTTCCTCAGCAAATTGATCGGCTGTGAGTCCTGGCTCATAGATTTCATCCAGCACATTAATCTCTCCCCAAGGCCCAACTTGAATGAGAAGCCAAACGTTGGGATTGGTGAAGCCATAGTCAACCGCAGCGAAAGTCTGCCAATCTGGATTCCACTGCAAATCTCCGACATGATACTCCTCATCATAGTCCTTGAAGACCTGACCAACGAACACCGTAAAGTCAGCGGCAATTTCTTGCTTGAACAATTCAATCGGTAGCTCGTCGGCAAGCTGGATGATCTCAGAGTCGATTGTGAGATTGTTCTGGAAAGCAACTTGAGACGCTGTCAAACTTGGGCGCTGTTCAAGAATATCTAGCATGTAATGTACGTGCTCATCCAAAGTCTCTGTCCGGTAGACATGTGGATTACACCACGCTGGAACCCGCCAGCTTTCCCATTCCTTATTGTATGGGTCCTGACCAAGGTCAAACTTTTCCTTGAAGTGATTATCACCTTCAGGAGTGGAAGTATGTAGGCTCCAGCCCTTGTAGTCGTTGAGCATTGGCCGGATATACTTGTGCCAGATTGAAGGCTTGGTCTTTGCCGCCTCCACCATCAGGACGCCGCATAACGCCTCACCAACGAGGTGATCGGGGTACTTAGCGGATTGAGCGTGAATCTGAAAAGCGCCATCCCATAGCTTGATATGCATTGAGCCGCCCTCTGGCGAGTAATAACTGCCGGGCTTGTCCATGGGGATCTTCAGATGCTCAAGCAAGTGCCAAATAACACGGAACTCTTTTTCAGCAGTACTGTATTCGTCGCCGACAATCCAGAACTCACGACGCTTGCCCTTTTTGCGCCACTCATCGGCAATGTTACGTGAGAAGATTGCTTCTGGCAGAAGGATGTGTCCACCAAGTTCAGACTTGCCAGTTCGCCGGCCAGCGCACCACACCTTATGACGTGCTGATGACCCAAGCACCGCTATCTGCGCAGGATGTGGGTCCCAACCAACTTGTGGTGATTCATAGATGAGCCAAGGGTCAAGTAGGCCAGTCATTTTACGCGCCTAATTGCTCGGCAAGCTCCTGCTTTGCCTTCTGCAGATAATCGGTATTTGTTGGATCCATACCATATGCTTGCAAAGCCGTGATCAGTTTCGGACTAAAGCCAAGATCTGTAGGTACACCCCAACCTTTGCGAGCAGACTCAACCGCAAAGTCAAAGTTTGCTTTCAGATCCATTGGCTCGCCAGCAATTAAAGACATATTTCTATTATACCCCTCTGTCAATTACACGAGTGCGACCAGCCGTCTTGTGTCGCTTTGGCGGGTGATGCTTGTGTAATTGGTCAACCATGTATTTGTGGACCGCTTGTGCTAGTCTACTTGATTTGATCCCGTTGATCTCAACGTCACAAAATGACTCTGCTAGAAACTCCACATAGTTGATCTCAGACTTACTGAATTTGTTTTCTTGCGACCAACTATAACCAGACAACTGCTTCGACGATTGTAGCCAAGGTATCCACTCTGGATATTCAGATACATCCGCAGGGATGTCATGCGTCACCCACAGATATGGCTCAACGACCTTAAGACGCTTCAAATGCGGATGATCTTCAAAGAAGGTATCTGTAATGATCTTGCGCAAATCCTTAGCGACACGTTCTTCACCTTGGTCCAACTCATCATATGTCAAAGGATCAAACTTTGGGTTCTTGTTGCCTTGCCAATCTACAGCATGCCCCATCTCATGAATCATTACACTTCGATATGGTGAAGCGCTGAAATTGGCAGGGTGCCATTGCCCATCATCCGCTCTATGTCGACGCAAAGTCATATTGACTTTGATCAGGTGATCTATGTTGATATTCAACATAGGCAAGCAACTCTGCGAGAATGAAGCGGACACCCTATCATTCGGCGGTTGATACAAATTGATCCCGCCGGGGATTCGCAGTGTTGGGTACTTCTCAAGAATGCTATCTACACCTTCAAGACTTGACCTCAACGCTTGGACCGTTTTGTCCATCGGGTCAGCATAGCCTCCGTGCCTGATGCGTGCCTTCCTAAGTTGCTCTGGCCAGTCGCCATTCAAATTGATAGCCGGGTTATGGTCATACCAGATGGCCATCAACTCATCTAGGTCTTTGGCATCCTTCAATGGACGACTGCGATCTGGCTTAACCTTTTCAAGCAGCTTCTCAATTTCGGACATGCGCTCCATTTTGGGCTTAACTATGCCACGGTAATACTCTCTGTTGTGCTCCTTGACTTTGGGATCTTCTGAATCAAAGTCAAGTGAATTCATCAATTCACCAATGCTCTTTGACAACTCATCAAGCTCTTTGTGCAGCTCTCCACTTGTAGGTTTGCCGCCTCTGGCGGGTTTGGCCACTTTAGCAGGTTCAGCCGCCTTGGTAATCTTTATGCCGCCAGGCGTTTCATCAATTACCTTCTTGGCAGACGGTACAGCCTTTTTGGCGGGCACAGTTTTCTTGGCCGGCGTGGGTGTAGCCTTCTTGACTACTTTCTGTGCACCCTTGCGCTTATCATCTGGCCAATATAACTGCTCTATGCGGCCATTCTCATCATACTCGTGGCGCAAGGCAGCATTGACAATTCCATTGCGGGTAGCTACATTCGCGCCGGGGTGTGCGCGCTTGTATTCACGCTCCAATTTGCCTGCTTCGGCAAACATCTGCTTCATATCAGTAATCTTGCCAGCCTTTTTCAAGGCCCACAATTTCTTACCGTCCGACTTAGCGTTAACGCCTTTAATGCTACCCCACTCAGGCGGCACCTCCCTGATGGCAGATGCTACCCCGGCGAACGGTCGCCCGAGTATGATGTCAACTTCAGGGGCCGATTTACGCTTGCGCACACTTATTTGCGTGACCAGCAATTTAGTGTCTTTGTTGAGTGTAACCTCATATTCGCTGGGCCAGCCCTCTTGAAATTCTGCTTTGCCTTTGCCTAGCCACTCAGCAGTAATTGTAAAGTGATACATGTCATTGCCAGGCTCTTGGAATCTGCGCGTTACTTCTCTGCGCTTAGTCCAATGTCGTCCCATATTGCCACGACCATAAGAGTCCCAAGCATTGGGATCTGACAAATGCAAGAACTTTGCTAAGTCCCTGCCCAATTGTTTATCTTTGCCATCATCATAGCCCAATTTGACAAGGCGGTCAATTCTGAATGCCAGCGCTTCATCCATGCGCTCATCCAAAATGCTTAGACCGCGATACAACTCAGTTGTCTTTGGCTTTACCCTGGTTACGCGCCGTACCGGCTTGACCCCTTTGGGCCTACGGCTAGCAGTATGCGCAAACCTACCCCGCCAGTCTCGGGTGTAAGTGCGGGTGGCCATTTTGGCTTAGCCAATGCGGGCAATGATCGCGCCGCCAGAGCCGCCAGCAGCGCCATTTCCTCCAGCACCTCCTGGGGCACCGCCTCCGCCACCATCACCGCCAGCACCGGAATTGGCAGCAGCATTCGTGGCGCTACCACCAGAAGTTGTTCCAGTATGCCCAGCAGTAGACGCATTAGACCCAGCAACACCGCCCAAAGTAGCATTTGCGGGCGCACCACCACCACCGCCGCGACCAGACATCCCGATGCCAGCGCCTCCATTGATGCCGACTGAGCTGCTGGCGGTACCACCACAGCCTGGTTGATTGGAACTGCTTGTAGTAGCTCCAGCTGCTCGCAAACCATACACGCCGGCCACAACCTGTGAAGTTGAATTTGCGGCGCCATTGCTGCCGAAACTACCGCCGCTCGCAGTTAGCAAAGAGCCCACCGTGGTGTCACCGCCGTGCGCCGAGCCAGCACCAGCATTGCCGGTTGCGCCAGATGATGCTGCTCCACCAGTTCCGCCAGCTCCGCCAGCGCCTATAGTAACTGTATGTGTATCTCCAGCAGTCAACGTAACAATAGTTTCAGCAAACTGGCCAGCGCCAGCGCCACCGCCACCAACTTGGGTGGCTACACCACCAGTCAAAGCTGCTGCTCCACCGCCACCACCTCCGCCACCGCCACCCCATGCACTAATGCGATAAGTGCCAGTGGCCGGTACAGTATAAACGCCGCTAGCCGTAAACAGTTGCGCCGAGAATAGTGGATACTTGTGCGACATTAGAATACCACCCAATTTGATCCATCGGAAATCACTTCAGCAGACGAACCTGGCGGTAACACCAAAGTCGTTGCTCCATCAATAGTTTGTGACGATGTAGTAGCGATTGTCTTGTCAGTCGTATGCACATTCTTGAATCTGTACATATACGGGTTGTTAGCCGCTGTAGGCAAAGTCGGTACACCGGACGCGCCGATCAGCACCACCCGATCACGGTCAGCAGCCAAAGTCACCGCGCTAGTCACCGATTGTGTCAGCCGACTGACATTGGTATTGCTACGGCCTATCCACTTTGTGCCGTCACTAGTTAATACCAAACTGCCATAAGCGCTGTTGACATAAGTATCACCAACGATGGTGTCTGAACCATTTGGGGTAGCCGTGATGGTCCTTGCGACAGATGCGGATCCAGATCCATCCATAAGAACAATTTCAGTTCCCGCGGCTTGCGCTGAAACTGCCGGCAAAGCAGCGGTCCTGGCAGCTGTAAGGCTAGACCAGATGATATTGGTATCGTGAACACATACCGTTGCATTAACATCTGCTACCAGACGAGTTGACTTTGCCTTACGCCTATTTGTGCCCTTGCCGGTAAAGTCAGAAGGGATAGGCAAAATGGAGGAAGCACGAGAATCACGGAATGCATAAAACAAGGTCTGCCCGGAACTAGGCGCGCCACGAACAACCAAAGACTCCCAAGTAATGTCTGGTGCTGACGACCCGCTATTGAGATCCAAAATGGCAGCGCCCAAATCCCGCCCCAGGGTGTTGGGGTAAGTGCCACCAACGCTAGATGAAGCATCCGCCCAATGTGACAGACCACGAATATTGATCGACCCGCGGTTCACGCAGTTGAGCACAATCGCGTTGAGACCCTGCGGCACACTGTAAACGCCATTGAAAGTCACCGAGTCAAGACGGCTTTCCTTGTAGACGTTAGTGCCAAACTCATTTTTGAGGTTCGTGATTGTGATTGGCGCACCATACGTTCCGCCAGGCCCCTCAATGCGTAACAATCCACCTGCATTTTGGTCGCCGGAAAATGAGTCAAAGTGAACAGGTTCTTCACCCCACACCTTGTATCTGATACCCGGTGCGCCAAGACGCTGAACAGCAACAGTAGTGCCAGATGCAGTCGCAACCTTATTGACAGTGACTGTATTAGCACCAGAGTCAACCGCTGTAATAATTGTATCTGGTGGCAAATTCAAGCTAGTGACAATATCGCTGTTGGCCAACCCCGTCGTGCTTGACACGGCCGTGAGCACGGGCGATCCGTTGGTGGTGTTGCAGGTGAAGTCCTTGCGCTTCTCGTACCCGCACGCGAACGCGAGGAGGTACTTGAATGTGCCGGGCAGCGAACCACCAGCGAAGTTGAACCCCTCTTCGGCCCAGCCGAGCGCCGACACGTAGTCGATCTGGCCGCCATCTATGACGGTGACTGGGTTACCGGATGTAACATTTACAAAGTTAATCCCCTTGCCAGCGGTGTTATCAACATCCTGTAGGATGGCAAAGCCATGCAATTTGCCATACCACGTATTATCCCACGCCCCAAGCGGGTCTGGGCAACGGAACCCATCAACATTCTGGTCCCACATCTGGTGGAAGACAGTACCGCCAGCATCCTCAGCGGCATCCCCCTTTGCGCCGTAGATGATGTCGTGACTAACAAAGTTCTCTGCTACACCCTTAATCGTTCCACGACGCGGCAACGTAATTGTGCCAGAGAACAAATATCCGCCAGCAGGGAAAATGGCAGTGCGCGACAACTTTTTACCACGACCACCGAAGCTGAGGTCGACACAAAGAGCATTCATGGCAGCGTGGTTATCGGTGCCAAATACCGCATAAACATTGGTAACTGTTGTCGCACACGCCGCAGCAAGCACCGCCTTGCCAGATGACACACCCGTAATGGTAGTCTTCAGATTCGCGCCACCAGCAGCCGCGCCATTAACCTTGACCACCTTACCGACATCCGCCGCGGTGAAAGTGTAGCCAGTCACCGTCAGTTGTGTCGGGTTTGTAGTTGATGACATTGACGCCGCAGTGGTTGTGTACCGATCATTCTTGATGTTGTAAGGTGCTTGCGTCGGGTCAATATACAGCGGGTTGCGAGCAATCAATTTGCCAGCATTAATCGTCGTCTCGCGGCCATCAATTTCAGCATTGTATCCGCCCGCGGCATCAAGTGCACTACGACCATCCGCTTGTGTAGCCGCAGTCATCACGCTTCTACCCGCAGCACCAGTGCCTGGTAGTGTAGTAGCATTCAGATTGTTTATGGCATCAACTACCCCGTTGATAGCGGCAGCTACGGCATTGACAGCGGCGGCATCATAACTGTCTACACCATCAACATAATTACTCTTCAAGACCATTATTGCCCCTAGGTCGTCTGCCCGGTTTGTAACAAGCTAGTCACGGTATATGCCCCGGCGGAATTGTAATTGTGGTCGCCGGCCAATACAAACTCGCCGCCAAAAGTGCCCAAGGTAGCTTGATCCCAAATTGTAACAGAGTACAAAGTGCCATTGGGCGTGCCATTGGTAAAGTAAATCAGGTCTTGTATATCAAAGTTACCACCGGCAGTTGCCTCGGCCCACGAAAATGCCACCCTAATTGACGCGGCTTTATGGCTAGTACCATCCACGCCGGCTGCGGCGGTATGCAATTGCGCGTATTTGTATTTGTTGCGTATCGCATTTGCCGCATCCGTCATTGCCGCATCGGAAAATGGCACAATGCCCCTAGCTCAAACCAGTAGTACGCAGATACGCCTTGTTCACAATCGCATTCTGCTTGTCAGCCTTGGCCTGCGTCGTGTTATCTGGCGTAGTTGTCCGCTTACCACCAGCAATCGGCCACTGTAGCGGGTCATTGGCAGGGTAGTCCATGCTGGCACGTACAGCAGGCACGCTGGGTGCACCGCCAGTACAGCCACGCCGCACTTTGTTCCACGGCTTTGCAGGCCCCTGGCCTTGGGCATTAACCCGCCCGCGGTTCTTGGCTACATTGTTACCCCACGGCAGCAGTCGCTTTGCCATTAGCGCGCACCTCCGCCACCTTTTGGCCCCAGGCTTTTGGGTCGGCGCGGCCCATTATGCTCGCCAGCGCTACCAGCAGCCGGTGCACCACCACGCCCGTTACCAACGCCTCTAACAGTAGTCCTATCCCCACCAGGGCCACGAACATTGTAGTGCGCGCCGTTGGCGAAAGTGCCACCGCTTTTGGCCGGCCCACCCATACCGCTGCGGTTACCGCCTCCTGGGCTCTGCCAAGCAGACCCCTGGCCACGCTTACCATCACTGAAGCTGTTGCTGATACCACCACTCTGGGCTACGCTGGGCTTATTGCCCTGAGCACCCGCAGGAAAGCCCTTGGCGTCCTGCCCGGTACCACCAGATAGCTTGGTGATACCGCTACCACGCTTACCGCGTCTGTTATTTGCCATTTAGAACTCACCTTCAACAGGCTCATCGGGGTTGACCACAGGCTCATCGGGCGTGGGCTCAGGTTCGGGCGTCGGCTCGGGCTCAGGGGTCGGCTCTGGTTCCGGCTCAGGCAGCGGCTCTGGCTCAGGCGCTGGCTCCTGGAGACCATCAAGAGTGGACTGAAGGTCGTCAGCGAACGCCTGCGCCTGATCAGCAAGCTGCTGCGCGTCCGTCGCGGCGTCGTCGGCCTGGAACTGCGCAAGCGCGTCAGCAGCGGCCTGGGCCTTGCTCTGCGCATCTGCGAGGGCTGCCCGCAGTTCGGCATTTTCTGTCTTCAGGCCCGTGGCAAAGTCCACCCATGCCTGCTTGACTTCTGCGAAAGTGCTCATAATCAATTCTCCTAACTGGGTAATATGGTTTTGTACGGCATTGGCTGTCACCAACAAGTTCGCTTGTGCCATTGCGACCTTATCCAAATTCGCTTGCATCGTTGCGAGTTTGTCAAGGTCGCTCTTAATGCTCTTGGCCCATTCAGGTTCGCCAAGTAGATCCAACAGACTCATGCGGCTGCCATTTCTGCGCTCTGCTCTCTGCGGCTAGTGGCCCGGCGAACCGGGCATTCCATAGTGGCTCGTGCCATAAGGGCTGAAAGTGCCAGGCCCGTTAGGCATATCACTTGAGCGCACCGGTCGGTGGCTACGCGTGATCAGGAACTGCTTGATCGCCATGCGGTCAGTGTTGTCAGATACGCGTGGGATCGGCTGAAGTGCCCTACGCGCAACAGTATTCCAGCTCTTGCCCATTTTAACTTGCCCACCTAAGTGTTGGTTTGCCCCCGACGCAGACCAGAAGGGTGTCTACGCCGAGGGCAAAGCGGGTGACCGAGGCACTCACAGATTTAGTATATCGCATATTCGCGTACCGCGCCGATTGTAAGTTTCTGGCCCTAAATGGTCATGTTGTTAAGCTCGCAATTGCGCTTAGCAGCCTCAAGGGTGTTGAAGCCTTCCGTGCTTGCGCCAGTAATCTTGCCATTGGCCGCGCGAATATGCCAACGCCACTCACCAGCCTTGTCTTTGTAGAACGCAGGCCCAGGCGGTGCACTTTCACCAGGGTTAACCGTTGTCATTTTCGTGCTCCACTTCTTCTGCGTCCTGGTCTTGTGTATCTGCCAAACCGAAGCTAATGCGGTTACCAACTAGTTCAGCGGTAATTTCTGTATCTGGCCCAAATGCATCTGCGCCAGTTGCCTTTGCGATCTTGCGTCGCTTCTTGGCATCCTGAATACGCTTGCGGTTGTCTTTGCGCGCCGCTACCAGATCCTGTTGACTTTGTAGCGCATTGGTCAAGGCGTCATGTTCCTGTTGGTGCTGCTCATGGTCGTGCGTAGCAGTCGAACTTGAGTTTGCCGGCTCATCATAAGTTGGCGCTGGCGGGGCATATGTAATCCGTGGATCACCCGGTGCAAAATCACGTAGTGGTGGTGTTACCTGGTTCTCATCTACCCCGCCAGCGTTGTCTTTGTTCTCCTGGCGACTATCAAAGCCAGGATCATTGGTAGCAAATTCGCCGTCGCCAATTACCTCTGCGTCAATTACACCTGCCCGCAACGCCCGACTTTGCTCCTGGCTGATTCTGGCAATGCCAGTCATCATTTCTTCCCATGGCGCCTTGGTGACAGTTACGGCTACACGGTCAGGTGTCTTACCGGCAACGCGCTCGAAAATGTACTTGGCTGCTTCCAGTCTATCACGTGGCTCATTGGTTGGGTCCTCAGCTACACTTACCATGACATCGATCATGTGGTCTAGCTTCTCACGTAGCCTGTGGTTGAATCTGGCTTCGTGCTCAACTACCATTGCGTCGTAAATGTCACGCGGAATTGGCTCAGTCTTGTTCTTGGTACGTGGTATGCGGCCATTCTTGTCGCGGCATTTTCCGGCCCGCAATTCCTCGTCGTCCAAGTCCGCCACGGTGATGTAGCCGTGGTTGAATAGCTCTTGGCGGCTCATGCCGCGCATTTTGATCTCGCGCTCAAATTCTTCTTCAGCGGCAGACTTCACCTGCTGGAACCACGGCTTAAGTGCCATTACAAAGCACCCCACATAACCGCAGTTGCAAAAGTGGCGCCAGCATACTCAGTAGGGTGCCAGCCTGCGGCGCACATATGGCACTTACCAATTCGGCAGTAGAAGCATCCGCATAAGCACCAAGGCGTGCTTGCCACTTTAACCACCACCCTGGCTGTATGGGCTAAAGTGGTGCTCCAAATACCAAGGCAGCATATTCGTCTGCGGGTCAGCCGGCGTGGGCCAGTTTATGGGCGTTGCGCAGGCGTCCTGTAACGTGGGCTTGCGGCGCTTATCAATGGTTGCTTTCATGTATGTACCCCGCCAGCCTACAGCGCGTGCCACTTTCGGCCTAACCATTTTGCCCTGCCATACTCGCAGTTACGTCGCACTTGACCAAAGTGCCTTTACCTGTGGGCGTGCGGCAATCTCGACACTCTGGTCCCCAGGTTACAATGGCCGGCTTGGCGTCTGGGCCAAAGTGCTTATGGAAACACTTAATGCACAGCTTAGTCTCCACCAGTACCGCCCCACGTAGCATACACGAAACCATCTCGTGGTCCGCCAATTTGAATGGCCATATGCTCAACATCACTTTCGTGTGGCTGGGTGACACATACATACCCGGTAATGCGGTTGATGTCCCCACAACGACCAAGTGCCTTGGCCATGAGCGCCAGATTGTCAGCGGTAATGCGGTCGTGCGCCTGTTTGGGGCCCACCTGCTGCTTGCCACTTTGAGCTACCATTAGCTGAGCCTCCGCACTTTGCGTCCCTTAAGCACTGAGTTTGCCACACTTACATATCCTGGCAGGGCATCAGGCTTTACCATTTTGCGCGGCACCGAAACTGCCAAGAGTGCTTTGCCATAGTACGCAGTATGCGGGATTGGCCCACCCACACTGAACCAAGACCGCCCAGGCTTGCCGCTGAATTTGGCAGGCCCAGACTTCCACGCCTTGGTCTTGACAATTTGGCCTGCCGCAAACTCGTCTGTGCGATGGTATAGCAAAGTGTTCTTGCCCGTGGGCACGAGTTTGCTATCTGGCCCGTTGAGCCACTTCTCTGAATCCACGGTTCGTGGCATTTTGCGTGCTGCTACCAATTCCGCACCAGACCAACGCTTAATGCGTGCCTTCACCAAATTGCGCTTGCTTGCGGCTACCTGCTTAGCAGACGTTGGCCGGCGTGCCAATTTGCGCTTAGGCATTTACCACGACCTAACCATTTTGGTGGGCGGGTCAACGACGCGTGCGGGTGCCGGAGGCACGCGGCGCTCGCGTACGAGCGGGGGCTGAGCACCATACCGGTCAGTGTTGCCAAGCTCATATGGCGAAAGTGGCGCAACAGGATCTACCACATCCGTGCGCCGGATTTCTGCAAGCTCAAGCAATTGCGCGGTTCTGTCAGGATCGGCAATAGGCGCACGCGAGCGCGAGCCACCCTGACTGTAGTCAATGGTTGGGTCTGGGAACCTGCCAGCCCCATACGCAAACTCAGAATCCCAATTTGTCAAGTCGTCCACACTCGACTCAGGATCCAACGGGTATCGCATACTCGTGAGCCTACCCCACAAGGCCGTCCCGCGCTCGACCCCGCCGAACGCGAATTTGACGCAAAACGCTCCAAAACGCTAACCAGCAAAGCATCTACCCAACAAAGCACCCAATTACCACCATTTTCACATTTCAAAAACTTTCTACCAGGTAAAACTACCACTAATTTTTCTTGGTAATTGGTTAACCAGGTAAAACTACCAATTACCAAATACCACGGCAATTTTAAACGCACAACCAAAATAAAATACAACTTAGGCACCCCTTAACACTTACATTTACGCTTACGTTTTTACGTTTATAAGCCCATGACACGTGGTAGTAATTTTCGTGGTAGTTTTAGGCCCCTTTCACCTGGTCAAACCACATTTTTCACAAAACTACCACGTTTCAAAACCCCTGGTCAAGCGCCTACCACGTTCACGCCGGTGGTAGCTGTCAGCCCGGTTTAGCCCGGCCCCAAGCATACTCAACCCTATCAAGCATATTCAAACCATCCAAAAACTGGCAACTTTGTACACACTTTATCTTCACCAGTTTCGTCAACTTTCCCACCACTTTCCTTCAACTTCTTAACTATGTCAACAATCTCATGCCCATGTACCGTCGGCTTTGCTTGCCTTCCACAGTCCTATTTTCTGGCCGGCCCAGATTCAATGCGCGGGTTAAGTTCTCCATTGGCTCTGGTTTCTGCCCAACAGTAACGCACCACCTCTCATACAATTGGTACACGGCACTCGCAATTGGCGTCCATTCTACAGCCCAATCAGCTACTCCAATCTTCGTCTTATTACGCTTGGCAGCCTTACGTGCAGCCTCTTCATATGCCAATCGCCCCTCAGGCGTCTTCACAGCAAACTCTACATTCTCATCAATAAACTGCTGTAGCGGGTTCAAATTGCTAACAAGATCACCAACAACTTCACAAACAACACCAGGCCACGTTCGCCTTGGCATCTTCTCCTCTTGATACATTCTCAAGCCTTCTACCAACCAACTCAAGACAGCAACACCAGCATGTCGCAAAGCTATCTGCTTGTTGGGGTCAACCAAGCCATCAGGTATAGACGTTTCAAATGGCAATACCAAAACACGTTTCATCAACACTTCATCTGCATGGCGTATATCAGGTATCACATTCAAAGCCACAATAGGCGTAAACTGCGGCACGGCAACAAATGGCTTATTGCTAAACTTCATTTCCACACTTATGGGGTCATTGCCCGTCAACCGTTTAATCTGTTCGCCATCCAACACCTCACCAATCTCAGACATGCCCACCACTCGGCACGGTATTGAGTCAACCAGAGTTGGGTTAAATGTAGCACCAGACCTAAACAGTTTCGGGCTAACTGTGCCATAATACTCTCCAAGCGCGCCTTCAATCGCGCCCAAAATGGTGCTCTTGCCGGTACTACGTGGCCCATACAAAAACAACATCAGCTTGTCTGGGTTACCACCAGGCAACATATGCCCAAGCGCTTTCTGTACAAAGCGCCTGTATTCTGGGTCTGGCAAGAACAGCTCCAGATACTCCTGCCACAGACGAAATTGGTCCTCATAGCCGCCATCATACATCTCTTGGCTGCCCCATTCGATGTAGTCCACGTTCGTGTTATAGGTAACAAAGTCCTCCCGCATAGGCGGTCTAACCCGTGTCTCATGACCAACCAAACCATTAAGGTCCAAGATGCCATTAGCACAACCAAGCAAATGCGTTTGGGCATCAAAGGCGCTATCACAAGCTACTCCAGGCAAAGTAGTCATGACCTCCAAAGAACTCTTGATCCGGCTAGCATTACCACATTGCGTCGCCCAATTCAAGGCAGCTCTGCGCGCCGCAATTTCATCTTTGGCTACTGCTGGCATAGCCAGCGCTGCCTCACGCAACCTTCTGCTAACAACATCAAAGGCTTGCCAAGCCAATTTGGTATCATTATGCCACCTAATACCATCCCAAACCACCCAGCCTTTCCTTGCCTCCACATACAACAAATTATCTGTGAATATGTCAACCAAGTGCCTGGCGTTGCCACGATCATTGCGGTCATACTTGCTCGGGTCGGTATCCATTTTAGCCATAGGGCCAATTACCGGCCCTAACCCGCCATGGTCGCCGGCTGCTATTCTGCCATCGGGGTCATCAACCTCAGCAAAGTTCAGCTTAAAGCCATCAACATCATAGTCAGCAGCATTAGCAGCGCCCACAGCACCAGCACTTTCGCCAGCACTAGCAGCACCCGGCCTACAACTACTTGTCTTATTACCCGTACACTTATGTGGCAATTCGGTAAAGTTGGGCTCCACTTTCGCAATTGCGCCCGTTACCAGCCGGTTAACCTCCGCCAAGGCATCATCAACGCCACGCTTATCCGTCTGCTTCACGACTTTGAACCAGGCGTTGGCATACTTGTTGATAGCAGTCAGCCAGCCGCCGTGGCTTTCCGCCCCCAGCATTACCAGCTCGTGTATTGCATTCTTAGCAGATTCATGCAGGTTGGCGGGGTCAATCTTGGTTATCTGCTTCCCCAGCTGCATATTCATGAAGTAACACGGGTCACCAGTACTGTCAGCAAAGTGTTCAACAGCCCAATCCATTAGTTCATCAAGCGGCAACTCACTTCGGGCATCTTCAGTTTCGGCAATAAACCCCTTGGTCAGGAAGTCTAACCAGGCTTCAGGCAGCACGGCCACATCACGCAAACTCGGCAACAAACTCGGGTCGGGCGCACCGGCTAGCCCCGGCGTACCCGCCCCGCCTACACCACAATTTCCAGCAGGTTCCCCGGCCTCGTCGTAATATGCGCCGTCGGGTCGGCGCCACCGGTATATACCGGCCTCGGCAACTCCTGGTACGTCGCTCGCAGTTTCGGCGTCAGGGTGCACGCTGGGGTATACCAGCAGATACCGGTGCGCTTTTTGGATAACATCAATATTGGTAGCTGCTTGTCCTACAAACCTATAGCCAACGGGCACAAGGTATAGCGCTGTATAACTATCTGGACGGGTTTGCCACCTAGCACTGCTTTGTATGGTTGCTGGGAGATTACCAAGGTCTTGTTCAAGCTTGTGTAATTGATCCGCGCCACGCTTATCGCCATAGTGGTCAATATCCAATCCAATTAGTTCCCAACCACAGGGCTTCTCACCCTTTGGTACAAACCCGCCGACGTCGCCAAGTCGCAGGGCTATGTTACATGGTCCACGAACTACACCACCAATTGGCGGCACTATAAATGCACCCGTTACACCCTCAGCACCCTTAGCCTTGGTTCCTTTATTGCGTCGCCAGGCCTCAATTTCAAATTCGCTTGGGTACTTGGCAGATCTGCCAGTATACCCGCTAGGCGGCGGGCTTTTCTGCTTATATGGCAATGGCAACGGCCCATAAAAGCCGTTGCCCGTATATGTATGTGCCCAATCATATGGGTTATTGGTCATTTAAATCCCATTGTTTCGTTCCGTACACAAATACACCCAACAATTCAATTACAAATTCAATTTGGTAGGCTTATAGCCAAACCGCTACCCTGCCTTAAGCAAATTAGCTGGTAGGGCTATAAGCCTACCGCAAATTAGCCAAATTTAGCTTTTAGCCGTTCGTATGTGCTCTGCTCCCATTCAGCTAACCGCTTATCACGCCAAGCCTTAGCATAAGCGCGTTTCTTCAAGTCATCTTCTGTGGGTTCCTCCAACCAGACCAGGCTCCCGAAATTGATCTCCACATCGCATATATCCACATATGGGTATTTCTCGGCAAACTCGGCCAGCATATCACCAACTGTAACGCGCCCAGACATATCCAAATAAATGCGCATTTGGCTATCACTCTCATCCGTGGCCCATCTGCGGGTCGGCGTACCAAGCTTGCCTTTGCCATGTACGGGGCACTTCATGGTATCCATGAAGTCAACACAAGCACATTTGGCATTCATGCCTACATTAACCATTTTCGGGTTCACCATTGCTAGCACCACTTTCGCGGCTCTGCGCAATCAAAGCCATGAACTCAGGGTCTGTCTTTGCGTCCTGTACCATTTCGGTCAAGATATTGGCAAACATATTCGCAGTCAAGAGCGGGTGGCTTTCCATGATCATGGCTAGGGCCATGACAAATAGGTCATGTTCTGGTACATCACCACACTCAACCAAGGACACAATGGTCCTGGTAATGGTATCACTCATGTCATCCAGAACTTCTTCAACAAAGTCCTCAATGTTTGGCGGCACGCCATGTTCATCACCCAAAAGCGCAACGCCACCTACATTGATATGCGCCGCGGTTACATAGGCTTTATCCTCCTCACGGCGGTAAATCAAAATGCGTGCGCCATCTACAATCGGCTCAACACCAACCGTGTCTGTGCCTTCTGCCAAATTGCTACCTGCGGGGTGGTCAGTCATTTTACAGATTCCTTCCGGTGTTTACCTTTGTGTACATAACTTCTGATGTCAGGCCAAGCAAGGCCCACGACGGTTACTATGCAAAAGCCTATCATCCAGCACAAGCCAAATATGCCCATAACATAAGCAATAATGGCCCAAAGTGGCAAAGACATAATTACCCCATTCACTAACCCATATATGGCATTGCCTTCATGCACATCAACTTCGGGCATGCCCTTAGCCCTTTACACTTTGTGCAGCCGCAGCCGCCTGTCTGGCCTCATCATCTGAGCACCAGATTGCTTCTGCCTCCCGGCTACCATGTGCCAAGCCGGGGTGCGGGGCATTTACATCGCACTTATAGTGCGCACCCTTCACACTCAACACGGCTTCACATTGGCCAAGCTCCTTGGCCCTGTCAAATACACCCATCACACACCCTTTTCCACTGCTAGGTTCAACTCACAGAACATATCAATCCATTCATCCAAATTGGCCGGCCTATGGGCAGCCGTTATAATTTCAACATACTCAGCCGGCGGTGCCATATTCTTATCAAATAGGTCCACTAGCAGAATAGGCAATACCCAACCATCATCAACATTAGCATCAGACCCGCCGCCACTGTTGTCAGTCCAATTGTTGTAACCATCAACCCCGTAAGTAGTCTCCCAAGTACTAGTGCCCCAATTTGCTTGGCGCTCCCGTGGCTTAGCCTCAAGCAAACGCGGGTCATCAGCATTCATAATCGGGTCAACTAGCACTTTGGCGCACGTCGCACAAACCTTCTGGCCCGTGCTGGTGTACGCTTCCACATGTTCATGCCGCGGGGTCTGCGCAATGCCACACGCGCACAAGCCATTGCTCATGATTACCCCGCCGCAGACGCAACCGTAACTCATCTGTTTGGTACCACCCTTCTGTTTATCTCACGCTCAAACGAGTCTGCCAGATACCACGCATGGCTAAGGTCTACACACGACCGCATGCTGTCACCGCCTTTCAGAAAGGCATAGTCATCATACTGTATGCCTTCACGCACAGTTACAAACAGCGCCCATTTGTATTTGCCTTCACCATATAGCGGCTCAATCCACATATCAAGCAGGTCGCTGTTGACTTCAATTAGCCCAACGCCGTCGCTGGCATCCTCCCACTCAAGGTCGGCTTCATAAGCAATGGTATAGTGATAGGATGTATCAGTCACTGGGCACCGTCCTGGTCGAGTGCGGCATCGAGTTCCATCGCGCATTCGCTCAGCGTGTTGATGGTCGCCATCCCGGCTTCGGTGTTGGTGTCCCAATCCTGGCGTTGCGCAAGCCATTCCGGGCACAATTCCCGCACCCGCGCTACCTGCGCCCGCAGACGCTCCACCTCAGACTCGGCTTCATTGTGTTTGGCAGCCATATTGTGCAGCAGCTCCACGACCTCCCGATATGGTCGCCCATCCCACGGGCAGAACTCCTCAGGACCACCAGATTCCGGGCTCAGGTCGCAGATACATTCACCGTCACGGTGCCGCCTCATCGCCTCCATACGGCCAATGAAATCCAGTTCCTGTTGCGCCCGCAGGCGCGCGTTCTCGGCCGTGTTATCCTGGTGCTCACGCCAATCTGCTATTGCAGCTTTCAAGGCGGCAACTTCTGCTTTCTCCCAACTTTGTCCCGGGTGCCATGAGCGGCAAGCCAACTCAGCCTCCAAGAAGTTCTTGCGGCGCTCCAGAGTGCGTATATGCTTCTCTTTCAGTTTGCTTGTCGCATCTGGGCTTACCACACCCACTCCTCATAGATGTGGCCATCACGTGGGCCGCTCATTTCCTGGGCCTTGTGGTTGCCTTCGTGGTTGGTCATTCTGGTACAGATGCTTGCCTTTTTGCTTAGGCTGCCGCATCTACCAATTGACTGTATGTAACGCACAGCGCGCTCAAGATCAGTCATTGTCGGCTCAGCATTTTAGTCATGCATTCCGGACACAACTCGGTGTCACCATCAGAATACCAACCAACCGGATTCCCAGTAACAACCTGAATCGGGCTGTAGTCATACACATCCATTCCTTCCAAAGTACGCTCGCGGTGGCACGTGGCGCATTGTGGTTTGTTGCTTTGTGCTTTGTCAGTCATGGCATAGTCCCGAACAGCCTCTTGAAATAATACCCAATACAATCTGGGCACAAGTCCCATTTCTCTTGGGTGCTTACCAGCAGCAGTTTAGCGTATCGCGCCATCATTTCTTCATCGGTGGTGATATCCTTACAGCGATCACACTGTAAGGTGGGCACATCAATTCTGGCAATGTCACTCAGCCAACATAGCGCCAAGGTCTTCAGCCGCATCTGCTACCGGCTCAACCTTTTCAAGCACATGCGCAACATCCTCAGTTGCATGCGCAACGTCTTCAATGGCATGCTCTGCTTCTCCCTCAACTTCAACCACACGCCCTGCTTCATCACCAACCTGCTTGGCAACCTCACGATGGCCCAACAGCATATCAGCCGGCTTTGTGGCCCGGGGCGGGTTAATTGCTTGGGCAGCATTCAGGCGGTCAGTGTACGGGCCAGAGAACCAGTCCTGGTACAGACCAAGGAAACTGTCGCCATACGAGCCAAAGAAGATGCCAAATAGGTCGTCTAGCGCGGCCTCTTCAGATTCACATTCAACTCCCCTGCACACTACTCGTTCGGTCCCTGGGGCGGCGATAGCGTTATCGGGGTAGCCCGTACCCTTGGCCTCACTGACCACAATCTCCCAGCTAAACTTTCCTGAGTCAGTCTGTCCTACAACCAGATCATGAATCACTTTTCTTACCCTTCTGTTGTACTTCCTGTTGCAACTTCCATTGTTGAAACTTCTGAACGAATATGTCAAATTCAAAGTTAGCTACCTGCGATAACCAACCTTCATCGTGCAACCAAGTCAAGAAGTCATTGAGCAGCTCACGGTCTTGCACGGCTCTGTCTACTCGTGCGCGCTCTTGAAAGCAGAGTACGTACTTCGGCGGTGTGTGGTAATGTATTTCTACAGCGTTATCTGCTTTAGCAGCCGTCATAGTTCACACCATCATCTGATGCACGCTTGCGGGCTTCAATACCACGTTCATGGTCTAGGCCAATAATTGTCAGCCGACGGATCACCTCAGATACAGACCTGAACCCGCCACGTTCGGCATATTCTTCATATGCTTTCAGCAGTGGCATTTCCACATAAGTGCTTACCCGCTCTGTACGTGGTTCAGTCGGCTCAGTATCCATAGTTGGTAGGTCTATCATCATATTCTCCTAAGTCGAGTATACTCCACCGGGTTAGACCGGGCTAGTTTCTTAGCGGCCATAGGCGCGCAATCTTGTCTCGCGTGTATCGTGGCTCTCCTGATTACACCTTCATCATACCAGCGCCCAATTGAAATATTGCTATCACATTTAGCACAATATGCTTCGTCATTTATGTGTTGGTTGAAGCCAAGCGACTCAATTTGCTTGAATACTCTTTTGAGCTTAAGGTCATTGGTGATCATGAATGCTTTACAATCACAACCGGGGTGCTTACAGTTTTTACCGCCAGCATCAGCACTATCATGTGCTCCACGCGGGTGGGCACACATACACAAAGCATGCGGGTTGATCCCGCCGAACTTGGCGCGCTTGCGACGACTCAGCTTTGTATCAGTCGGCAACAGGTAAGTGCCATGCCTACGAAAGCGACCCATGTGCTTGTCACAAAGCATTTGAGTTCTATTTGAAACTGGCTTGTCGCATGGTATGCCATATTCAACAGCGGAACACATTGAATAGTTCATGGATTTGACTCGGTGTCGGCCACATCGGCAACCAGGCTTACACCTTTTACTCCCCGGCATATGCACCCTTCTCTCCAAATAGGTGCGGCCAAGCAGAAGCGCGCATACGCTTACTTGCTTTAGCCTTCCGCAAAAAGAGTAGCGCGTGCCGATCCGCATCTCGTGCGTGTATCAGATTCCCGACGGGGTCATACATCTGCCACTCTTTCAGTCTGCTGTCGCTACATACATTCTTAGCGTCAGATGGCTGTTGGGTATGGTAGTCCCGTCCGGTCTTCCATAGTTCATATCCTAGCGCAGCGGTAATGCGTACCGGGCTAAGTAAGTCACGATCTTTGCGCATTTGCCTGAGTTGGAAATCTTCTATAACGACTGCAGCCATTGGCCAACTTCGGATGAGTTTAGCCAAGTCGTACACTCCGCCAAACTCGCCATCGGTTGAGACCCCAGAGTGTAGGCTTGTTCCGAGATTACCACGATGAGTACCACAATCCACTTGTCCGTGTTGGTGGACAAATATGTTGTTAAGCACTGATGCGTCTGGCTCGTACAATGCTCCTGGATGAACGCTGATAAGGCTCCATCCGCTGGTACCGCCGGGGTCGATTGCGATAATGGTTGCTGCGTCATATGTCACTTCCTCTTGGGGTATGTAGCCACGCCGCCGTCTGGTGGCTTTGGTGATATCCACCGTCGTGATACCACGCATCCTAATTGATGTCACACCAAAGCCTTCCCAGAACGGTCGTTGTCAGATTAAGCCATGTTGGTACAGCGCTACGGTAAGCATTAGAAATGCCAATACCAACATGATCATCATACGGGCAGCCACTAGAACAACGGCTCCTTTTGCATCGGGGGTTGTTTACCTAAAATGGTGCCTTTATTAACAGCTCCGCGTTCCATTCTATCGAATTTGGCGCAGTCTGCCAGATAGCGCATATCAATAGCAATACTTGCTAGGGCCAAGGCTTGCATTGCTTGGGTATTGGTGTATGCGGCACCATCATCGACCATCTGGCGTAATTGCTCAAGCGGGTCTTTCATTTTGGCGTAATCCCAATCTGGTGGCGCTTGGACACGAAAGTGCGGTTGTCCTCACGGGCCCACGGGAAGTCGCACTGGCCCTCAACCTGCTCCCAGCCTTGGAAAGTGCACTTCTGCGGCTTCTCGCAACTGATCTTCGCATACGGCGCAATCCACGGGTGGGCTTCTACCAACACATCCCGCATCTGTCGCATGACAGATACAATTTCCCACGAGAACATCGAGCAACCACGGTAGGCATAGACCGCCAACCACTCCCGAATGCTGTACTCGCAAAGAATGTAATTGGTTGTCGCCTCCCCAAGGCAGTACCGCGCATCCTGGTAGCTGATGTCTTCTTCACAAGCAATTTGGTAGGCGAAACGAGCCGCATCAGCAGCAACCAAATATGCATTACGGGCGCGATCATTAGCCCAGATTGACTCCGGCACGCGCACTTCAGGCTCATCACCATAGTAGTGCGCACGCTGGCTCTGCTGGTGGAAAGCGGCACGCCGCGACCTAACCAACTGATGTGTGCAAGTGCGGCTTACCCCGCCAACCTCAAATACAATGACTTGGGTCTCAAGCGCGGTCTGTAGGCCACCCTCCAGCATTTCCTCCCAGTCCGCCACATCCGGCGGGTTATCGGGGTCAACACCGATCGTGGCATTGATCGCACGCGAAAGTGTCTTGCGCATCTGCTCTTCATCGATGCCCTGCACCAATTTGACATTGATGCCGTCGGTACCAACTTGAACCATACCGTTGTCGCGTGGGTTACGCGGCTCACCTTGGTCGAAACTGAGGCGGTTAAAGGCAACATCCTTGGTAATGCCTTCAACGCGCTGGTCCGCAAATTCGCGGCTGTACTTCATCATTTTACTGCCCTTCTGTTTTCATCATACTTGCGTCTGCCTCAGACATATACGCCCACTCCTTATAGATCAACTCCTCAACTGGTATGGCAATACACTCCTTGTTCTCACCATTTACGGCGATCACGGTCTTGACCGGCTCAATGCCAATCTGGGCCAGGCTTTTCAGCACCGACTGGTATGGCGGCTTTCTGGGCGTACCGCCACCAAATACACCTCCCAAGGTATTAGCGACCCGCTTTGCGGCATCTGCTTGCGGATTAGTCATCTTGCATCACCCACATATCTCTCACTTGAATGCTTACGCCAAAGCCATCTCGCTTGACGCCTTTAAACAGAACTATGTCTTTGCCCAAATTGATACTCTCAATTTGCTCTTGTAGTTTGGGGAAGGTCCAACGGTTTACGCGGCAATAGCATTCGTCGTCCCCATCATCGACACATTTCAGCACGCAACCCTTTAACAAGTCTGGGTCTCTCATATTCGCCAGGATCTCATCGACATCCTTGCCGGTCCTGGCACGCTCATCCTCAATGTAGTCCTTGTATTCCCGAATCTGCGGGATACCGGCCCAGACAACTTCATGCGTTCCCTCACGGGGAATGTCGTCGCTAGTCTCATGTGTGTAGTTGGGCAGATAGTACCGGTGACTGTTATCTAGTAACCATTTTCGGAAAGACACCATTCGGTTACTAATCACCTTGAGACCAAATGGATCAGGGTTATCGACAAAGTCAGCAATCTTGTTAATTGTCGACGGGCCAATGCCTTTAATCTCCAAAAGGTCATCCCAATCCGGCAACGGGCCTGACCAATCCATATCCTCAAGGTAATTGACTATAGCAGTAGCAGTTTTAGGGCCGATACCGGGAATTTGCCTGAACCCGGCGCATACGGTATTAGTATCCGGCGCGGTCCAATTCTCGTCGCTATCAAGCAAATCGGGCGGCGCAACCGTAATGCCATGTCGCATAGCATCTTTGAGCAGCCGATTTCGGCGGGTTTCATCCGGCGTCTTGCGCAATTGCGCTGCGTAAAATGCTGTAGGGTGGTGTACTTTCAACCACATCTGCCAGAAAGCTAGCATGCTATAACTGATACAATGCGCCACGTTGAAAGAGTATGTGGCTGAGGTAGCCATGAAGCGCCAAATTCGTCGCGCTTGCGCCGGCGTGCACCCGTGTTGGCTACACGCATTCTCCTCAAATTCCTTGTACATCTCATCAAATTGGGCCTCACCCAACTTCTGCGAAATGATCTGCCGAATTGCGTGGATCTTGGTCATTGGAAACCCGCCCAAGTCGCGGATGATCCGTAGTACCTGCTCCTGATAGATTATCTGGCCGTAAGTCCATCCAGCATATTCATCCACAATCGGGTGGTAGTGCTCTATGGTTTGTCGATTATGCTTGACATCGATATATGCAGCTGCCATCCCCGAGAACAATGGCCCTGGACGCGATAAAGCGTTGATGTCGGCGAGGTGCTGAAAGTGATCGGGCTTGACATCCCGACAGACAAGACGTGTTGCCCTACCCTCAAATTGAAAGATGCCGGTGACGTCATTATTACGAAACGCTTCCAGTGTTCTGGTGTCCGTAAGCGGTACACGATACAAGTCCTCCAGATCCATGTCGATCATATTCAAAGCGTGGCCGATCATACCCATGGTAGCTAGGCCCAGGATATCCTGTTTCAGGAAGCCAACATATGCGGCATCCTTTTTGTCATAGGCAATTACGGTTATGTCGCGGCCATCTTTGTTTCGCGTATATGTAGCGCAGAAGTCATTGATTGGCGCGTTAGCAATTACCAGGCCGGCTGCGTGTACGCCCATGCCCCGATAGTTGCCCTCAAGCTTTATGGCGTTACCTAGTTCGGGGTAGCGTTCAAGTACTTCACGAGCCTTTGGGAAGGTTGCAAACGTATCTTCTAGCGAGTCGCTTAGCCGCGAATCTCCACCGGATCGTTCGATGATCAGGCCCTTGACAGTTTCAACTTCCCACTTCGGTATCTGGTAAACCCGCGCCACGTCATCGAGACTGTTCTTACCACGATAGCGAGTGAAGTTGGCAATATGCCCAACGTTGCCTGCCCCATATTTGCTGGCTGCATATTCAAATACCTCGTGACGGCGCTCATCATCAAAGTCAAGGTCGATGTCCGGCGCTTCTGTTCGCGTTGGGTCGATGAATCGCTCAAAGAGCATATTCGGGTGCTGTAGCGGGTCCACTTCTGTGATGCGCAGAAGGTAGCAAACCAAACTGGCAGCCGCGCTACCACGCCCCGGTCCAACTGGTATCTTGTTATCCTTGGCCCAGCGGACAATATCGCTGGTGACCATGAAGTAGTCAACAAAGTTCTTGCTTATGATTAGTTCTAGCTCATATTCGGCGCGCTCAATGTATTCCTGCTTGCGCTTCACCATATCCGTGTTGCCAGTACGGTGTACGCGAAACTGCCAACCGAAGTTCATCCACTTTCGCAGCAACGCGATTGCTTCGGGGCTGGCGGGGTTAACCAATGCATTTTCAAGCCCTGTTGAGTATGCGCCAACCAGTTTGGCTACCCTGGCCGCTACGTCGTCAGCCATGGCTCATAGTCCCGTTCATCGATGGGGTACTTAATTGGTTCCACCTTAGGCAATACCACATTACAGCGGTCGGCGATTAGTGATGTATTCTCCAAGGCCTGAACAGCCGCATCCTCTGAAAGACCTGTTCCCACAAGATCCCGGTGGACTCGCTCATCGGACTCTGGTATGTCAAGGGTGATATCATACTCCCAGGACGCTTCAGTTTGGGACACAGTACTGCTACGGTGAGACGCATGAAGAATCTTTTGCATCTCGTTTTGGTTAGGAGTGCAGTAATGGCAATCGCTCGTTGCAGCAAGACCCGCTCCGGTATCTGCTGATAGCCTTTCATGCGCGACAGCGAGCGTGCGAGTACGGTCCAGTCCAGGAAATCTCTGGCACTCAATGTAGAATCTATCACCAAATACCTTCTGGTACCATCGTACAAGCCCAATGGCATTTTCGTAGCTGTCGGCAGTAACCGTATCTCGCTTGTCACCAAAGTATTTTCCACCCAGCAACGTGCACGAGAGCGCGCTGTCGGCACATCCCGATAAGATGATGAGGCCTTCACTGTATTCCTCCAACCGATCCAGGTGTATGGTTGGCCATCTGTAGAAATCCCGCCAGGATTGGCTCACGAGCTTGTTCAAATTGGCATACCCAATTTGGTTCATAGCCAGAATGGTCTGATGAGTTTTACGATTTTGCGACGGCGGCGCAATATAGCCCTCAACGCCGAATATGGGCTTGATGTCAAATTCAGCCGCGGCTTTCTCAAGCATGACGTGACTGCTAACATTACCATGTTCGGTCAGAGCCATGGCTTTCATGCCATAGGCTGCCGCGGTCATTACGTGCTCCCGCGGCAGCCCAAAACCGTCGCCATAGCTCATGGTTGAGTGATGGTGAAGGCTGACATATTGCATATTAGTAGGTCAGCGACCCGTCATCGACACCCTTCTTCAGGTGCTCCTTGTCCTCGTCGGTGAGCTCCTTCCAGTCATTGGCGAACTCACGGGTGCCCATCTCGAAGAACTCCTTGACACCCAACATTCCCTTGGCCATTACTGGTTCCTTTCCTCGTGTTCCTTCTGTTGCCGGTCTACAAAATCTCGACATTCATCCAGGTCATCAAACCCGAAAATGTTTGTCAAAATCTCATAGTCGCGCCTGACTAATACACCAGCCCACGGATTTGCTATCCGTCGCCTATCAGCCATTTTCACGCCTCCGCTACCGGGCCGGTCTAGGCTAGTCTACCTTACCGCCATCCGTATAGCTACTGTCCAGAGCGAGCAAAATATGGCCGAGTAAATCGGTAAGTATCTCTTTGGTTTGCTCGCCTACCAACGGCTTACCCTCCCAAAGTGAACTCTTCAACTTATGTACTTTGCGCCAGATCTCTACAAATTCACCCTTATCGCCGAGATTGGGCCAGTCCGCATAGTCCTTGTTCTTCTCTAGGAAATGCTGTAGTGCATTAGGCAAGACATCATACACAATGCGCTTAGCCTGTTCACTTGGGATGTGGTCAACTTCATAAGTTGCCTTGTCCTCTGCTATGCGCTCAACAAATACTGTTGGCCTGGTAGGGTCGAATTTGAATGGCGGGGCACCAAGCACACCGTGTGCTGGGTTGATGGTGGTATTCAACCCACGTTCACGCATGATGGCGGCTTGCGTCGTCTCGTTGACGGCCAATGGACCGCTATGACTGGCTTGGCCAGGCACAGCTAAAAACTCTGCTATAGCCTTGGCATCCTCATATTGGTTGCTCATGGTCATTGGTTCTCATCCTTCCATTGTTGAATCAATTTGCTGATCATATAGGTCAAGTCAAACATGTCCACAGCTCGCATGCCATGAGGTGGAAAGTAGTGTCTGTTATATGGTTGGTCGCGCAAGATTGTTGGTAAGCCTGCCATATTCGCTTGCTCGACTAGTTCCGGTAGATCGTCTGCTACCGCCGCTACACGCTCTGCTCCGACGTTGCGCACGAGGTCGCGGTACTTATGCGGACCGTGTATGATGGCATCATATTGAATATGGTTGCGTCGGCACCAATGTAATGTGTCCTTGTAAAGCTGATCATACTTAAGGTAGGGCCGGGTAGTACACAACCAAATTGAGGCTCCAGCTTTGCGAACTTGCTGAGTTAACTCACTGGCCCCTGGGTAAACAGGCATTGAGCGCTCAAGCCCGCCCTGCCGGTATGCGAGTTTGCACTGGCGGTAAGTTGCCTTAGATGTCCGCATGAACTTATGTAGTGGCAGACCAGGGTTGATGGTGTCCGCGGCAGGCATAGGCCGGCCATACCAGGCTTCCGCAAACTTGAGGAAATGACCGTGATAATTGCCTAGCGTACCATCAATATCAAGTGCAACTATGGGCTTCATGCGTCGTCCTGGTCAAGGATTGACAATACTTTATCTATGACCTTACGGCGAGCATCCATACTCATCGCAGTTTCATATGATTTTGCTGATTGCGCAAGCCGGTCATACCTATTTGTCTCAGCAATCAAGTGCGCTCGCACCCGCGCTTCTTGTGCACGCAATTGCTCAAGTTCACGCACATCCGGTAGTGATGCAATTACTGCAGATGCAACTTCTTTTTCACGACCGAATGCTACCTGTTTATGCTTCAGCACTTGCTCGACAATTTCCATGCACTCACGAGGTGTCATTTTGTACCTCCAAATATCCTGACAGCATCATAGAACGCATCACTGGTCAAAATGCCCTTCTGCCAAGCACCATAGCGACCTAAGTGGTGCATATCCTGCGCGGCGCGTATGTTACACTTTAGTGGCTTTTGTATCAGGCTTGCACCCGCCTTGGGCGGGGTCCACCCTGTATCTGACCAAGTACCGGCATCTAGCGGCCACTCAACCGTAACATAACCATAGATATGGCTAGCGCGGTACCAACTTGGCTCGGCATTTCCATTACAGATTACGGTAAATGGCTCAGGTCTATCATCTACGCGTTGTGTATCTGCGTCACCCATAGCCCAAACTCCCTGTACTGAAAATGTATCCCATTCATCCGCCCAGATAGTTCGTGGTACAGTAGATACAACTTCATCGAAATGATTGAGTATGGTATATAAGTCAGCCGGCCCAATATGGTCTTTGGTGATAGCAGCATCACAAATATCTATGTTGTACAACTCCCACAGCCTATCATAGACCGCCCGAATGTCCCATGCTAAGTGCTCTTCTGTCAGATCCTCGGGGCTAACGCTATGATCCCAAAATGGGTCGTCACCATACACTTTGCGCCGGTATTCCTCAACGTCACCCTCAAGAAGATAGCGCACCATATTCGGTTCACCGCAATCTAGTCTGGGTATGTCTTTGTGTAGATATTGGGCGCCATACAACGGGCTTTTGCGCTTACGGCTATATATGCGGAAGTCCCAACCAGCTAAGTTAGCGGCGTGGGCCACCAACAATCCCGCCGGGCCGCAGCCTAAGATTGCTACGCTCTTGG
Source organism: uncultured Candidatus Saccharibacteria bacterium (assembly GCA_964587465.1). Taxonomy (GTDB): domain Bacteria; phylum Patescibacteriota; class Saccharimonadia; order Saccharimonadales; family CAIOMD01; genus JBBRSL01. The sequence continues at coordinate 30,804 of CAZPLH010000002.1, forward strand.
TCACTTATCTCCCTAAGCTTGTTGGGTGCGTGATTTGCTTGACACGGAATGCGCACCCCTCCGCGCTTGCCCCAGCCACTAGTACCCTGGGAAACACAAGCTTTTAGAACGGTGAGTCATCCAGGTCGTCGTCATCGAAATCATCCTCAGCATCATCCACATCGTCATCGTCGTCACCCGACGCGTTGGATTTGCCTTCATACGGAAGGTATTCATTGACCTTGGCGCGGAAATTGCCCTTGAGATCCTGGTCGGGAGCGGCGACCGCCTGAACCAGAAGCTCACCATTCGGGGAATTGATCTTGTACTTACCAATCTGCTTGATATGTACCTCCTCATCACCCCTCTTGTTGGTGATCTTGTCGGCCTTGGGCCCTTCACCCCAGAAAGAGTTCTCGACTGCCTTCTTCTCTGCCTCGCTACCATCAGTCAAGGCGTGGAGGAATGCATTCACAAACCCGGTGCCGCTCTTGATGATATTGACGCCATCCCAAACAGGGTGCCCCTTGTACTTGGCGGCGCTGTCAGGGCCAACCAACTCAAGCAGAATCGAAATACGCGGCTTGCCTTGGTTATCGCCGGCTGCCTTGATGGCACCCATGGTCATGCGTTTCACTTTGAAGATGTACACGCCTTTGGTCAGATCGGGGCCATTGTACCCCATCCCACCGGCGGGATCATCCCCACGGCCATCAATATCGAACTTCAGTCGAAATGCCATCAGTCGTCATTCCCTTCTGTTTCATCATCTTCAATTTCGATCATCTGAAGCACATTGCCTTCTTCACCATCAGTGGTCCGCGAGGCAGTTGTCTTCAGAGGCTTTGGTGTTGGTGTCTTTTCAGCCACACGACCTGGCGCCGGCTGCTTTGGGCCCGCCTCAATCAGTTCCCGCACTTCCTTGAGACTCAAATTCACAGTACGCGGTTCCAAGCAGCGAGTCCGGTCTTTGGCCATGACGGTCTTGGTTCCGGTCCACTGAATAACGCGGAACTCCTCAAACGTCTTGTTGCCATCTTCATCGACACCGGTCCCGCGACGACGCACACGCATATTGCCGAAACTGGTCATCCAGCTTGCCACCTGCTTGGCATACTGAGTGCCCTTGCCTTGGAGCATGGGGAGCACCACTTTCTCGCCATCCTCATTCTCCTCATCTTGCTGGAGAGCAGAGTACACGCAATTGACTTCCAGTGCATTGAACAGCTTCACCATCCGGCGAAACTTCTCAAAGTACGGAATCCAATCTTGCAACAGCGGGATGTCGGGGTCACGCGACGGATTGATTTTGACACCCTCTTCAAGAATATGCCGCATACACATCTGCTGCATTTCAGTCAAACTGTCGAGGAACACCCAGTTGAAGGGGATTGTTTCCTGTTCGGCCAGCCACTCATATGCCTTGACAATGTCAGTCCAGCTACGGATCTTCCACTTCATGGCGGTGCTACCAAATCGCTTGGCTGAAAGTGTACCGTTGTCTTCTGGCGCAATGACAAGCACATCTTCATCAGAACACCCGAAAACTGTTTTACCTACACCACTGTCGGCATAGATAAGCAAGTTCACATACTCATCCTCGTCAGCTAACGGGATGATATTGTCAGGCAAAGTTACCACTAGAACATCTCTCTTTCAAGTTCAGGTTTTTCATCCATCAAAATGACCCTGGCTTCTACGTCATCGATCCTTTCCACAATCCAATCGGCATCATTTCTGCTGATTCTGTTAAGTGCGGCTTGGCGAAGCACTCTCGCCCGAAATGCGCGCAGCTCAGCAATGCCTTTATCCTTCACCCGAGCTACTATTGAGATCACCCACTTTCTTCTCATCATGATCACCATACGGATTGTGCTTTTTGAAAACTTGCTCTTTGAAATATTCGATGTCGCCACCAGATTCATCAAGCTCGCACAAGTCAAAGAACGGACAATACTGGCAATCCCGCTGGGTGCTCTTCAGGATAGGCAGATTGCCGGCGCGCAGTTCGCTCATGATATGCGCTTCCTGGCTTATGCGCACGATCGTTCGCTGCCGCTCTTTGGGTGTCCGAGGCACAAAGAAGCGCTGAAACAATGGGCTACCCTGGCGCGCACTTACGCTACCATCTTTGTTCAGGTACTCGCCTTTGGCATTGGTTGGGCGGCTATCAACTTTACCTTTGCGGATGAAATTGTATTCCATGCCAACAACAGATTCATCGTCGGCGATTAGCCCCTGCTGTCGCAAAGCGAAAGTAGCAGCCGCAATGTAAGTGCTTGCCTGCGTATCAAGTACAAGATGGCCCGTTGAAATTGCTTGGGCCGTCTTGTGGTCTGTCATTTTCACCTTGCCATCATTAAGATCACGATAGCAAAGATCAAATACACCAATGAGATTGCATATGGGGCGATATCCACGACGGCCCTTTTCAGATCGCAGAGGCTTGTATCTGACATCCGGAATTGTAACGCTGAATTTGCGTTCGGCGTCGATGATGTCCCAGTGCGGATCACCTTGGTAGTGCTTCACATATTCATCCATGAGATCGCAGCCAAGGTCATAAAAATCTTCCCATTTGGCTACTAGCTCATCATCGACCACTTCCATGGTCTTGATACTGCCCAAAGTGCCTTTAGCCCAATCAGCCCATGTATCTGCGGGGTGCGGACCGCGCACAGTGCCTGGTTGGTAATACTCCGCCAGGGCTAAATGGATACCCGTGCCAAATTCAGCCGCAGTCTTGAATTTCTGCACCCGCGGGGTCAATTGCTCAGCGTAACCCCAGAACCATTGCTGTTGGCAACGCATAAACGAATTACGCTCGCTAGACCGCAGAAAAGGCAACTCAGCTTCAGAAGATGACATCGGTATCCTCAATTACGATTGTTATCGAATCACGCTCACGCTGATCATATCCCGGCGAATAGCTGAATCTTACAACATCATCTCCCTGGTGGGCAGACAAGATGTTGGCTAGCTCACCTACACTACAGGTGATACCATCCAAGTGGATGGATGTACTACGGGTCACTTTCATATTGCTCGCCTCAGTAGTATCCATGGCCGGCTCCCAGGTAATTGTCGATGTTACCACCATGAAGCTCTGACCACTCTCGCCAATCGGGCAGGTAGTCATCAAGCATTTTACGCCACTTGTATGTCAGCTTGTCCGGCTTGGCGGCTTTGGCATATCCAGGGAACTTTTCAGCTATCCGAGCCACGGCGTCACGAGTTGCCTGGCCTTTGGCGCCTACTACGTCGCCATCAGTTACGGCATCTTCTAGTGCGGCTACGCCACCCGGTGCGAATCTGGCGGCCATTGAATTTGACTTAGCGTCAAGGTGAATCAGCCATGGGTAGCCGGCAATGAATCCTCTGATTACAAAGTCAGCATCGTCACCACACTTCAAGTC
>CAZPLH010000003.1:0-30376 GCA_964587465.1 uncultured Candidatus Saccharibacteria bacterium
CAAGCTGGGCTACACCTGGAAGTTCCTGCGTGACGCGCCGTCGCAGCAGGTTGAGGCTATCCATACCAAGGCGATTCAGGCAAGCCAGGCTCTTGTCTTCCGCAGGGTCATGGAGGCGGTCTTCAGCAATGTCTCTCGCAAGACCATTATCAATGCGATGACCTATGACGTGTATCCGCTCGCCAATGGCGACGGGTGGGTGCCGCCGAGCTATAAGGGTCAGCCGTTTGATGGTACGCATAGCCACTACCTGAAGTCGAACAATACCAAGATCGACTCTGGTGACTTTGAAGATGCTGTCAATCACCTCACCGAACACGGCTATGGCTGGGATTCTGGTACCCAGATCGTCATGTTCGGTAACCGCGTAAGTGGCGTTTTGGTGTTGCGAATAACAACTCCACCACTGCCAACTTCGACTTCATCCCCGCGGTTGGTCAGCCGGCTCTGATTGTCCCCAACGCAGAAGGTCTGCTTGGCGGTCAGGCTCCTGCTGTCTGGAATGGTATGCGAGTGACTGGCTCCTATATGGATGTCCTGCTCATTGAAGACCCGCTGTTCCCGGCTGGCTACTGCATGTTCATTTCCACGGGTGGCCCGACTGCTGATGAGAACATCGTGGGTATCCGCGAGCATGCCAATCCCGCCTGGCGGGGTCTGAAGCTGCTACCCGGTAACCAGCAGCGCTACCCGCTGATTGATTCGTACTATGTCCACGGATTTGGTACGGGTATTCGGCGACGGACTGGAGCGTTCATTCTCCAGATCGGATCTGGCACTACGTATGCACCTCCTGCTGCGTACACCCAGGATGCGACGGCGTTCGCATAATGAGTAGGCAAATCCCCGACGACCGGCCATTGACCGATGAAGATAGGCAGTATCTTCATGCTCGCAGTCTCGGTTGGCGCATTGCGCAGATTGACGCTCTGTTCCCGCCAACTGGCGAGGTCAAGGTCGTCGGGGATGCGCCAAAAGATGATGACCTGAGCAATTTGATTGATATTACAAATGCTTACTCGCTGGCCAAATTCGATAAGGGTTTGGTTGATGAAGTCAAGGGTTTGAGCATCAAGGAACTTCAGGAGAATCTGAAAGACCTGGGTGTTGAGCCCATCACCGGCCGCAAGAATGAGCTTCAGTGGAGATTGGCGAAAGCCATCACGATTACAGAGGATCAGGCTGTTGGCGAATCAGGATCTGATTAATCTGGTTTGTAACAATTTGCCAACTTGGCGTGAAGAGTTGACAAATTGGAACTTTCAAAAGATCGGTGATATGCTTGATCTGTATGGTTCAGACGTTCCTCAAGTTTGTCGGCTTTTCTGGCTTCAGCGCGTAAGTGATACGCAGCCTTTTGTTGATGTTAGTGAAAATGGCTCGACGGCTTCACAAAGTCAGGATCACGCGCAAGCCGTTGCTATGCTAGCATATTGGGATAAGCAACTAACAACTGGCAGTCGTACATCTATTGGCAAAATCAAAAAGCGTTATGCCCGTCCCAAGGTGACAGCTGGGCTGGATGATTGGGGCTACGGCGGTCCTTATGCCAAAACCGATTGATGCACTTCCGCTTGAATTGCCACATGAGCTTGACTCTGATGGTGTTCAATTAAGTCTGTTTGATCTCAAAGTTGGATCTGCGAGGTACAATGTCAATGCGTTTATACGCTCCAACCCTACCGAAGTTGGGCTTGTCCCCAACAAAGCAACGCCAACTGCAAAACCTAGTGGCGGGCATGATTACAATTGGGATCAGACTGCTGAGGCAAAGCCGTTGCAAACATTTCGACTTGTTGGCCGAACAGAACCGCCAACAGAAGAATCAAGCTCCAACGGCAATGGATTCCTTAAGAAACTTGCGTACACTTTGGTTGGTGAATGGGATGCCGATGTCTCGGTAGGCGATTCTTGGGATGCCGATGGCGTTCATTATGTTGTAGACCTTGTGTACCCGCGAAATGGTTGGGAGACAAGAGCTTGGGTGACTGCTTTTGCTGAGGTGGTCACATGAGCCATGTAGAGTTCAAATTCGACACCAATGACCTGGTCATGAAGACTATGCTCCTGCCGGCGCAAATTGAACGAAACATTTATGCTTCTGTGAATTATGCCGCCGACTATGGTCAGGCGAAAATGAAAATGGAAGCGCCGTGGACAGATCGCACTGGAGCAGCTCGGGGCGGCTTGTTCGCTCTGAAAAGGCATACCAGTGCCCCTGGTTCAGTATATGGCACCCATGAAATCATTTTCGCTCACGGCGTTGATTATGGTATCTGGCTTGAAGTTGCAAACTCTGGTAAGTACCAGATTATTATGCCTACAGTTAAGACCGTTGGCCACGACCTTCTGGCGGGATTGAAGGGATTGCTGGAGCATCCGAATGTGCCCGTACAAGGCATTTTCAAAGAGCTTGTTCCGTCTCCTGGCCGGCGGGGAACATCTCAAGGTGTAAGCGTGCGCACTGAACGTGAAATGCGACGTATGCGTCGGGTAACTCGCCAATATGTACATAAGATGACACGTAAGGGATGGAATAGTGTCTAGGGCGGTAGTCCGGCAAACTATCCTGGCAGATGCTAGGCTAGTAGCTGCGGGGTTTGACGAGGACCATGTCATCACGAATTATGATGGCGAGCAAAGGCCTGATGTCACAAATAACATGTTCATGATAATCAGATGGGGTGATCAAAGTTATCAGTTCTCCGGTAGGCGCGGAGGCGAACGTGACTTTGATGTCTGGGTACATATGCTCAGAGAGCGTAGCACCGACTACACGCATATTGATGATGTTATAGACATACTCGATGAGGCGTTTGAAGGTATAATTGATACGCTTGGTGATGACAGCAGAGGTGTGACGGTGATTGAGAGTGAAGGGTGTAGCGGAGATTTATTCGACCCAAGTTACCGGACGCTCTGCCGTCGTGCATCATACCGTATTGTGAATCGTGTAAGTGTCTGAGAGGAATATTGTGTCTGACGAGAAAACTGCCGCCCCGGTCACGACTTTGAAGCCTCACGGCGACAGAGCTGCTGAGACCTCGTCAGTTCCGCTACCTCGCCCACCTCGACAGAGGCGTACTGCTCGTAAAGTGCCGGTCAAAGGTCCGTTTGTGAAATATGTTGGGGACGCCTCAGACCGAATCATTCGCCCTGAACAGTGGCGGACTCTGAACATTGAGCTCAAAGACAACAACGCTACACATACGTGGGGTAAAGAAAACTCACGGATGATCCCGTGCTCTGAGTTTTCAGATGCACAGTTGGATTATCTGCTGATTGATGATAAGCAACCCAAGGGACACCATAGTTTCCTTGAAGTTGATTATGATGATGAAGGTAATCTGGATCAGGTATGATGGCACAACCGGATTATTTCGTGGATGACGTTGAATTGCGTTGTTCCGGCACAATCCACGGCATCATGCGGGACGGTTTGCTTGAAGTGAAATGTAAATCTATCAAATGCTCTCGTGGCAGGCAGGTTAACATTTTTCATTATTTTGACCCTGTCACAGGGGAAATGGTAGATACAAAGATATACAAAAATCCAGATAGGAGATTGTCATGACTTCACCCGTAAGTGATGCCTTGCCATATGGTATTCGACAGATCATGCTTACGCCTTACCTTGATGCTGCCGCTACCACGCTTGGCCCGGTCAGCTACCCGCTGCCTGTCGCTATGACCTTAGGGTTCAGCGAAACTGAGCAGTATGACGAGTTGCGAGGCGACGATGTGCTCGTGGCCGTTCATGGTCGTGGTCCCCAGGTCGACTGGTCCCTTGAGGCTGGCGGCTTGCCGATTATTCCGTGGTCGATTGTGACCGGTGGTCGGGTGATTGAGGAAGGTGTGTCACCTAACCGTGTGGTTCGCCTGCTCAAGTCCGGTGATGATCAGCGTCCGTACTTCCGAATTGACGGTCGTGTCATTTCGGACTCTGGCGGTAACGTTGTGGCCCGTATCTACAAGGCCAAGGCGAATGGCCGTATCCAGGCAGATATGCGTGGTGGCGCGTTCCAGACAAGCCGCATTGATGGCGTCGGTCTGCCGCTTGGCGACGATGAGGGCAAGTGGCTGTATGAGATCCTGCGCCACGAGTCTGATTCGGCTCTGAGCACTACACCGGCTGCCAATCCGATGCCTGTCCCGATGCATCTTCAGACTGGTGCTCTGACCGCCACTACGGTGGTCTTGAACTGGGATGCTACCAGCGGGGCTGACAGCTATCGTGTTCAGCGTAGCACGGATGCTGGCGTTACGTGGACTGCTGTTGCCCAAGGCAACGGCGGCCAGCCAAGCAGCAATACCGCTACGATCACCACCTTGACCGCATCGACGGCATATATGTTCCGCGTGGCGGGATACAAGACTGCAGGAACCAAGACCGGCGATTACAGCTTGCCGGTCAGCGTTACCACTCCTGCTTCTTAAAACAGCATAACAATGTGAGCCCAAGGAGGCCAATATGACAATCCCGACAGGTGTAGGTACGGCCAAGCCTTTTGGTGAAGCTCCAAGCATGGGGCCGACGCCAATTAGTAATTTGACTGAGGCTGCCCAGCCGGTTGTTCCTGCAAACCCGTATGCTCCTACGGGTTGGCGTCGCAAAGAACGCGTTGAATTTGACATTGAGACGCCAAGCGGACAGCTTTGTCGAGTTATGCGTTTTGAGCGTAATGACATGTTTCGTTTGAATTTGACGGATTACATGGACACTTTCACCCCGCTGCTGATCACAGATGAAATGTCTGAAGAAGAGCAGCGGCGCAAGATCGTGGAAGTAGCTGAAAATGGGGCAGCTCTTGGTAAAATGTTTGATGCAGTCGATAAGGTAGTGATGTCTGCTACCGTGCGACCATTGGTCACCGACGATGAGAGCAAGATCAATTACGGCACCGATGAAGATTGGGGGAATCCTAACTTTGTCGCCACGGTGCATATTGATGACATTGCCGTTGAAGATAAGATGTACATTTTCGGCATGGCTTTCGGACGATCAATGGATGACTTGAAAAGTGTTCTCGGTGAAGCGCCGAGCATGGGAGATTTACCAACACAGCAAGTCATTCCAGACCTTACCCAGCGAGCTTTGTGATGTTGGCGGCGCTGCCGGCTACTTCTTTGACCGAGGCATTTGGGCATTTGGCCAAAAGGTTGAAGGCATTCTGGCAGACGCCGACCACGAAAACCCCACTTTCGCAAAGTCAGCAAAAGCACGCGCATTTGCACGGGCCATGGGTGATGACATGGCAGTCTCGACGGCGGGATTTGCTGACCCTGGGTATGGTATTCAGAATGATGGCGCGGGTGAAGTTCTCTGGAGTGAGTAATGCCTGATTACAATCTCGGTAGAGCACATGGCGAGATCATCATCACATCCGATACTCGCGGTGCGGTTGAAGCTGCGGGAGCAGTTGCCGGGCTTGAGGCGCAATCAAAGTCACTTAACACAACCCTCAATGAAGCCAAGCGTGTTCTGGGTGAGAATGACGCGCAGTATGTTCGATACAGTAATACTTTGCGGAATCAGGCTCATGACGTTGATCGTCTCAAGTCGACGTGGAGCAGCTTCAATAATGACTATGCCAGAGCCACTAATCAACGTATTCAGCTTGAAAATGCTTGGCGTGAAGCAGCAGACAATAAAGCCGACATCTCTGAACTCATACACTACAAAGAAGAATTTCAGAAAGCCCAAGCAGATGAAGCTAAGGCGCTGGAAAAGACGCAGAAGGCTTGGAGCGATCTTGAACGTGTAACCAACAGATTCACAGCTACTCAGAATCAACTTGACAATCTGCTGATTCGCCACCAAACTCATATCCGAAATTGGGAAGCTGATCTGCGGCGAGTTGGTGGCGCATTTGATTCGCTTGGTGACACCATTTTGAAGTTCTTGTCTACTATGGGCAAGGCGACCGCTATCGGAATGGGCGGCGCAGCTGGTGGTGGATTCCTGGGTTTGTTAGGTGCTGGCGGCACGAATCTGTTGATCACCGGTATTTATGGGGTAACTGAAGCAATCGGTCAAATGATTGGTTCACTTGGCGTTATCCCGCCAGCGGTAGCCGGTGCTGGGCTGGCCTTTGCTACTTTGAAGATCAGCCTTAATGACTTTGCTACAGCACTCAAGAACATGGATGACCCTGAGAAGTTCGCCGAAGCAATGGCGAAATTGTCACCGTCCGCCAAGAGTGCTGCTCGTGATATCAAGAGTTCTTGGAAAGAAATCAAGGACTCGATGCGTGGTGTTCAAGAGCAGTTGTTTGCTCCCATGGTCAATGACGTTAAGCCGTTGATCAACGATTGGCTACCGCTGCTTCGCAATTCCTTTGGTGAAATTGCGCGGGTGATTGGTGAAGCCGGGCATGAACTTACCGTATTCTTGCGTCGACCAGAAGTGATGCAAACCTTTAAAGTGTTTGTTGATCAGATTGCGGCTAGCCTAAGCAATTTGCGACCAGCCCTTGAGCCTTTGTCCAAGGCGTTTTTGACTTTGATGACTACAGGTGCTAGCTTCTTACCGCAGCTGGCCCAATCTGTTACTGAACTCTCAAACAAGTTCTCTGAATTTGTAAATAACGCCGCGCAAACTGGCAAGCTTCATGAGTTTATTCAATCTGGCCTTGATGGTTTCAAATCATTCGCTGGTGCGATTTGGGACTTTGGCAATGCCATGCATAATATCTTTGAAATTGGTCGGGCTGGTGGCGAAACCATGCTTGATACAATTGCTAGGCTTGCCCAAGAGTTCCGAAATTGGACGGAGACATTCAGCGGTCAGCAAGCAATTCATCAGTTCTTCGATACGCTGCGCACTTCATCTGAAGTGCTTATGCCAATCTTGAAAATCATTGGTGGAGCTATTGCCAATGTTGCTAGCACTTTGGCACAACTTGGTGTAGCTATTGGTCCTGGCTTAACTAACTTCTTCAGAACTTTGGCTGGCGCCCTGGCGGAGTTAGGCCCCAATCTGATTGCTGCTGCTCCTGCTTTAAACCAATTCTTGTCGGCCTTGGGTCACCTGATTGCTGATGTAGTTGGTAGCGTCGGCGACAAACTGCCTGAGATATTCCAGACATTTGCGGATGTCCTTACCGATTTGGCGCCTGTACTGACAACTGTTGCGAGCGCGCTTGCTGAATTCATGAGTCACTTAACGCCTCATGAAGTTGAGTTGCTTCTCTCATTGGCGCTCGGCTTTAAGACTCTTGGCGGCGCAATTACGTTGGCTACTAAGTGGGGGCCGATAATTCAGGGTGCTGCTGCTATCCTGTCCAATCCTTGGGTGGCAGCTATTGCAGCATTGGCCGCTTTGGTGGCCGGCCTCATTTATGCATACAACCATGTACAATGGTTCCATGATGGCGTAAACAATTTGGTCAAGGGCACAATTGACTTCTTCAAGAATTTGCCTACGGAGATTACAAATACCCTAACTAATCTCGGCAATGATATCAAGAACATCTTTACCGGACTTTGGGATGATGCATTTGAATGGGGTCGCAAAATTGCGACTAACATTTCCGATGGCCTTAAATCTGCTTGGCAAGATGTCAAAGATGGCGCTGGTTTTATTGCTGATACAATTTCAGGCCATTTCCCTCATTCTCCGGCAAAAGAAGGTCCGCTGCGAGATAACCCGCCAGAAGCGTCCGGCGAGAATATCGCTAAGGGTATCGCAGCAGGTATCTCAGCGGGTGCACCGCGAATTGCGGAGGCTTCGGCTAGCGCCGCTAGCGGCGTAGCCCCGGCATTTGAGTCTACGGACGCCTATGGTTCATTTACTGGAGGCGGTCCCAGATCCAGCGTTGGCAATAGCGGATTTGATAAGTGGGCAAGTGCGCTTACTGAGGATCTGAGCGCTTGGGTGAATGTGCTTAAGAGTGGCTGGGATGTCCTCAAGAGCATGGTTGACATTGCTGTTCAAGCAGTCAAGGTCGGCCAAAACATTTACAAGGATGCTGATAAGTATGGTTGGCTAGGGACATCACCCGGCCAACCACCCGGTCAGATTGTTGGTCAACCGCAAGCGCCGAATGCCTCAACTCCAACCCCGGCCTACTCGGGGCAAACGACTGCTAGCGGAAATGAAAAGTGGTCTTGGCTGGGCAATGAGCCTTCTGGTGGCGGCACTGCGACTAGCAAGAACATTCCGGCTTCTGCGCCAATAGGCAAGGTGTCTGGTAATGATCGAGCTGCTTGGGCTAATGCCATTTATAGCGAAGCCAAGAAACGTGGCTATTCAGACAATGCTGCATATGCCATGGTTGAAGCGGCTGACCTTGAGTCTAGCCTAGACCCCACCGTCACCAACGCTAGCGGACACAAAGGCTTGTTCCAGCAATCTAAGGATAAGCCGCTACGTGATACTGGTGAACAACAGATTCAGTGGCTATTCGATGAGCTTGGCCGACAGGGCGGGTCGCCGGCTGCTTTGGACACTTACCAATCTGACAAGTTCCCTGGTAGTAGCGGACCGCGAGCCTTTATTGCAGACAATATTGAAATTGGCGGATACTCGGGCAATGACTATGCCAAGTTCGCAGATGAGGTTCGCGGACTTGTCAATCCTAATCAAACTGCTTCACCAACTGTTGCTGGGCAAACCACTACAAGCTCGCTGCCTGATATTCTGTTGCCTGGCGGAAGTGACAAGTCGCCCAAAAAGCCTTGGTCGATTAGTGGATCGGCAGGAGCAAAAACAGATGATCCGCGTAGTCAGGTAATCCTGCCAACTTCCGCTGGCGGGATCGGCCTATCAAATTCCGGTAGCAACATAACGCCTTTGAACATCAAAGATGTGTCAAAGAACTTTCCAAATCGTGATTCGCGTAATGGCGTGCGCCCTGATCTGTTTCTTGTTCACACAGAAGAGGGCGATAGCACAGCCGAGCAATTAGTCAACAGCATGAGTCAAAGTAGTCTGTCATATAACTACTATGTTGACCAGAGCACTGGCGAAGTGTTTATGGCAGTGCCACCATCAGAAGCATCACGCGGAACTGGTGGAGTCAATCAGCGAGCAATTAATGCCGTTGTGGCCGGTTCAAAGGCAAGTTGGTCACGTGATGAGTGGTTGTCACATATGCCGGCTTTGCAAAATATGGCTTACCTAGCCGCGACCAGCGGTGTACCTCTGCAAAGTATTGAGGGCAACACAAGTCGATCTGCATCTGGTATTGGAGGCCACGACTGGGCTACCGGCGCAGGCTATCCCACCGATGGGCATTCTGATCCCGGCAAAAACTTCCCGTGGGATACATTCATGAACTTGGTTCATCAATACCAAGGCTATCCTGCTCCAAGCAATTATGACTGGCAAGATTGGAAGCCTCGACCACACGTTGATGATACAACTCCCGGTAATGTTGCACTTACTCCTGATCGACTAGCTCAGATTGTAACTGCCGGGCCTGACAAGGTGTTCCCCGGTCAGACCTATGGACAGTTGAATGTAGCCGGCCAGCCACTTTACCCAGAGAAACAAGCCAACCAACCTCCTGCTCAGACAACCCCGCCCAGTTTCGGGCCGCGTATTCTGCCTGATACTGAACCGTATGGACCGCCGCACCTAAATGGTCCTGGCCCATACAAGCCCGGCCCCGATACTGCACCTGTGCCTGCTGACGCTAACACCAATATGAAGAATGTTACTGACATTGTCAGCAGCGTTGGTGGCTTGGTCAATGATGGCTTCAATGTCGCATCGAATGTGATTCAGTCGATTGGCGCTGCCGCGAATTTGACTAGCATTATGGCTCGTGGTGTTGAGAACACCCAAGACATTATGCATATTATTGATCAGACCCAGACATTCTTGCAGTTAGCCGTGTCAATTTCACAAACCGTCGCTGACTCTCTGGGGCTAGCCGGCCAGATTACAAGTATTGCTGGCGCTGCTGGCGGTGGCGGTGATGGCGGAGGTGCGGCGGCAGCTGGCGCAGCATTAGGCGCGGCGGGATCAATTGCGGGTATGGTGACTAGTGCAATTGGCGCAATCAATAGCGCGATTGAATTTGGTCAGCTTCTGTATCAGGAAGTCAGCAAGGTTGGAGCAACAATTGCCGGGTATATCCTGGGCAATGATGAAACCGGCCCGTTGTCAGGCAACGTGAGAATGCTTTTGAATACCAATACAGGTCAGCTGATCACTTACAGTGAAGACAATTCGGATTTGAAGAATACTATCAATTTGCCGAAGTGGGCAGTTCACTCCTATACACCTGGACCGGGTATGCAGACTTCAACTACGCAGTTGAATATCTACGCTGGGCCAGGACAGTCAACCCAAGCTATGATGTCAGATTCAATGTGGCTTATCTCAACCGGCGCTGCTTCTGTAGCCTCAGTGTCAGGACTTGATTAAATGGCTTTGAAACCAGGGCAATATCAAATTGGCAATTACGTGTTTGGCCGTGATACTGATACAATTGTAGCTAACCTCGACATCCAAACATACAATGTCAATACTCAAGACTTTCAGGTGGATAGAACAGATGAACGACGTTTCGGAATTGATACGCATGTTCCTGGCAGCATCAATTTTGATTTGGCTGTGCTTAACAATTATAGAATCGACAACATAGTTGATTTGACCGATCAGGTGCCAGCCGGCATTATGGATCAGTCTCGATCATTGATTGGCAAATTGCTTACCGAGTGGAAGTCTGATGATGTCAGGCGCACTTGGGGAGCCATGAAGCCTCTGTATTTTTGTGATTCTGATGGCGTCACTCGCCGGGTATATGGCCGGCCTGGCAAATTCACTCATGGGGCAATCAAAAAGAATACAGAGTGGATTCCTGCTAAGGCTGAGTTCCGCAGGGCAGATACCAAAGCATATGATGATACCGAAACATTTTTGGAATTGACCGAGGGTGCCAATCCGGTATATGTTCATCGAACTGCCGGTGACACCGATGCTTGGCTTCGTGTGCTTATCTATGGACCTGCCAATCACCCGATCATCACTTTGGGCAACTACCAAATTGAACTTGACTTAGCTATTGCTGAGAATACGGTGGTTGAGGTCAGCAGCTATCCGTGGATGCGTCGAATTGTAGATAGCGACGGCAATAACTGGCGATCCAAATTGATTGGCGAGACGGTATATCTAGACCAATTGGTGCTACCGGCCAATACATATATCCCTATGCGGTGGACCAACAACGCAGTTTCGACATGGACTGAGATATCGCACTTGCGTTGGGAAGAAGATGTCGACTTCTGGGACATCTTCTCTTTGTGGGATGAGTATACGCAAATCTCTGGCCGGGCAATGTGGGGCTGGAATATTGCCAGCGGCGGGTTTTTGTTTGGCCCGTTTGGTCGTGCGGCTTGCTTAGATAACAGACATTACTTTGCGAGCGGATCTCAATTTGCTCAAGTGCGTGTAGCGACTTTGGATTACCTTGGTGATGTAACTGACCAAGGTAAATCAGGTCTTGTGATTATGTCTAACAATGCCATGACTAATTTGGCGTGTCTTGAGATTGAGCACCACGCTAGCGGTAGTGATTACATTCGCATTAGGTCTGGTGCTTATAACAATTTGGTCACACGTAGCCAATATGAAATTGTTGGGGGCTTTAATCTGGGAGACACCGTTGGTATTTGGGTGAACCCAGTTACGCATACTTTCACGATGCAATATAATGGGGTTGATGTCGGTACACCTTGGATTGACAGCACGCATATCGTAAACACTGATAACCGCCGACAGGGGTTCATTCTCAACATTGATAATAGCACCAGCAATCGCGGTCCTGGCCTAGACAATCTAGTTGCTTATGATCTATCATTCTCCACGCCGGCCACGGGTCGGTGTATAGTCTTGTGGCGTGATGCGTACAATGTCATCTAGCAACGATGGGCGATTCAGGTATATTGTTGAGGATGTAGAAGGCAACATTCTCACAAACGATTTAGTGGTAACTAAACCCAAATTCATGCGTGCTGTTAGCGGCCCGTGTAACATTCAGTTTGATGTAGACTACCGAGAGGCTAGCGCGGAAGGCATCATCTTCAAGCCCTGGAAGCAGTGGATACATGTTGAACGGGTAATTAAAGGGGAACGCCGTATATGGTGTAGCGGCATAGTTGTGCCATCCGAGATTGACCAAAAGACTGGTGTTATGCATCTTGAAGCCAGAGGCTTCTCTGGTTATGCCAAGAAGATGCCATGGCTAGAAAATTGGAACCCGCTAGCCATTGATGTATTTGAAGTGGTACAGAAGATTTGGACGCATCTTCAAAGCTACAACAATTCCGATCTTGGTGTGTCTGTTTACCCCGCCGAGAGTGGCATGATCATGCTGCCAGGCTACGCATTTGACGGTAACATTTTCAATCTGAACTTCTTTGCTGAGTTCATCCGTGCATCTGATAAGCAGGACTGCGGCGACCATATTGATAAGCTGGCCCGAGATACTCCATTCGATTATGTGGAGCAAAGTGAGTGGAATATTGATCGAACAGAGTGCTTGGAATAGTGCATATGATGGCATCACCAAGCAGATATTCTTGGGCTACCCCAAGGCAGGCTCTGACCAAAACAATCTCGCATTCTTCATCAATGAGAATGTCATCGAAGCCAAACCGCATGTTGAGACCCAAATTGACTGGGTCAGCGACATCATTATTGACGGCTGGTTCCCTGGAACTGAGTATAGCAGCCAGCTAACCAATGCTGATCTTACCCGCTACAGACGGGTTATCTCGCAGGATGATGCTCGTGTCAATTCCAATGAACGTGCTGCTGCTTGGGCCAAACGCAAACTGACTCGTAGGCAGACGCCATCATATTGGGAAAGTATCATTGTCGATATGGACCACCCGAATGCGCCGTTTGGGTATTATGATGTAGCAGACAGAATCAATGTTCGCGGCGAAATGCCTTGGGTTGGAGAGGTATACCAACAGCATAAGATTCTGGCGATAAGCGTTGATGTTGAGCACGGAGTTTGCGAGCTACTTCTGAAGGCAGAAGGGGCATTTAACTATGATCCCATCTTCTATCAAGGAAGCACTTCTGGCTCTACAACTATAGCTGTGCCTGGTACTATACCAGTCATGGTAACTTTGGGCGTCCCGACAATTGCTTTGACTCCTGCCTTGTTGACTGGTAGTGGCTCGGGCACATTCGGTTGGGTTGCTGCTAACGTCGTTGGTGCTATGCCTGAAGCCGAAATTGGTACCACAAGCGGTACATTCGGTTGGCGCGCTATTGCAGTTGGGCACAAAGCGCCTACCAATGTTCTGCCAATATTGTTGCCGCATAGATTTATTGGAGGCTGATAGTGGCAATTACAATTCAAGCTTATGGGTTATTCTTGGAATCGCTTTGTGAAAGTAGAGTTGATTTTGAACAAGACAACTTGATGTGTATGCTTGTTGGTGCTGGATATTCACCTAACTATGACATCCACAAATTCAAATCCGCGGTTACATATGAAGTTGTGGGCTCGGGATACATTGCCGGCGGCAAAGCCGTTGAAGGAGTTTCGGCTTCTTATTCTGCTGTTGATAACAAATTGACTATTGATGGCAGTGATTTGCTGTGGCCATCTTTATCAATTTCAGGAATTAAGTATGGTGTCCTGTACATGGACACCGGTGGAGCGGTATCTGCTATGCCTCTAGTTGCTTGCATCAATTTCGACGCCGCAATATCGCCGTCGAGTGAGGCTCTCTATATCACTTGGCCGGCGACAGGCATTATCAAATTGGCGGTGCCATAATGGCTGATGATTTTAAGTCACCAAGTTCAAAAGCATTAGCGTCGATTGACTCTAGCAAATACCCTGACACAAACAAGGACTTTGAGGCGAATATGCAACGCCTCAATGTGTTTGTTGATTACATGGCATCCTATATGGGTGAAATGCAAAAGGGCATTGATGACGCTAACAGGGACATCTTCCAGCAGATTCAAGATTTCATTTCCGATGTGGTCGTGCTGTTCTCTGGCGGTGATATCACCAACGGCATGGATCTTGGCGACCTACAGTACTTTTTGCCGGCTATCGGCGCACTACTCGGTTTCGACGCAGACACGCCATTCCCTATCAATTTGTTTCAGGCGGCTGAGCACTTTCTTCTCGGCTACATCGTTCCGCTAGATGCTTTCACTACAGTCATTGAAGACATAGTCAACGGCTTCTTGAATTTCCTTGGTGTTGATGAAGACTTTATTGCTGCTATTGATGACTTACTTGAAGCCGTTGGTGAAATTGGTGAAGAAGTCGGACATGTATTTGAAGTGCTATTTGGTTTCTTGGATGACATTCTAAACATTTTCGGCCTTGGCGGGTTTGGTATTGTTGGTGATATCTGGCATGCAATTACGATGCTGCTCAGCGGCAACCCGATTGCCGGCCTTGTCAATCTGATTGATCCAATACTACACCTCTTGGCTCCGTGGATTAAAGAACTTGCTGACGTAGTTGAGTTCTTTGTAGGTATCATCCACGGCATCATTGGTATTGTGGATGGCGTCGGAGATGCTGTCGTTGGCTTTGTGAGCTTCTTGTGGAATCTGTTTACCGGCTTGTTGAAGCCGTCGCAAAACTCAACTACTGCCGCTGGCGGTGTATCTGCTGTTACAAATAACTTACTGACTGAGCCTACATTTGAAGCAGCAATAACAATTACTGATGATGATGGTGATTGGACTTGGGACCCAGATACTGATTTCCCTGACCCCAACGCTACAAATCCTGTGGCCGGGTCAGTTAAAGTCACCGCCAATGGTACTTTGCTTGAGTTAATCTCAAACGAGATACAGGTAGCACAAAAACAGAAATACAAATTCTCTGTATATGTTTCTTGGGCCGATGTGCAATATTCGGGTTCAGATCCGATTGTGCTTGGCATAACACAGTATTTTGAAGGTGAAGAAGTTGGCTCTATCGACATAGACACTATCGCATATCCTTCAACTAACAGCACATGGACCTTGCTTGAGGGCACATATACAATTCCGGTCGTTGAATTTCTTAAAGTAGATGTCATCCGGATGCGTTTCAAAGTAGGCTCCAATATGGTAGCCGGCAATGTTTGGTGGGATGTTGCGATCCTGAAATCTGCTGATACCGGTACCCAAGACAACATAATGAACAAGATGTTCGGTTGGCTTGGTTGGGGATACTCTCACGATGAAGAGGCTGAAGCTCTACAAGCCCAAGCGAATGCAATGCTATATCAAAATGCGCAGATTGCTAAAATGTGGGCAATCTTGAGCTCAAATCCCGTGATCATCGATGATTTTGAGCGCGCACCAGGCGGTTTAGGTGTTAATTGGGATCAGATAAAGACGAGCACTAATTATTGGGCGGTTGATGGGCATACTTGTTATTGGTATCAACCTTGGCCGGCGCTTGGACATGGATTTGCTCTTTGCTTGAACAAGGGCGCAAACGCTGAATCTGTAACTGATTACCAGACTAATGAACTTATTATGGCCGGGGCGCCACAAGCTCAGTTTGACTGGTGGTGGCAGTATGGCACCAATTATGTTGTTGGTCGATCAGATTCCACTGGCAGTAACCGAATTGAATTCTTATGGCGAGCAGATAGATATTGGAGCTTGAATAAAGTTGTCGGCGGCACTGCTACTTCTATGGACCATGGTACTCTAGATACAATGCCTGGAGCAGCATCCCGGGTGGTGCTCATGTGCGGTGACAAAGCCAATACTATTCCGCGATATTTCAAAGTTGTAATTGACGGGAGAATAATCACAGAAGGTGACTTTGGGGATACAACTAGCATGTATGGCTCAGGGTATCGCAAGCGTGGCTTTGCGGGTGACTTTCAAGCGCAGCCTCTTGCTCTACTTGTTGGGGCTCAACCAGGATCAATTGACGACTTCATAGGAATGGATACTGATTAATATGCCAGAAGTACAAGCAGTTAGCAAGCCGAACAATGTTAAGTGCTGGTTGCTTGATGACGCTCAAGATATGGCCACAGCAATGATGTTTCTAGAAGGCCAAGGTTATTATGGTCACATCAGCAATTTGCCCAATCCCGCCGCCGTGATTGAATACAAGTTGAGCTTAAGCAGCTCAGCTATGCAAGATGCTGTTGTTGGTAGAATTGGGGATGTATTGTATTGGGATGACTCAACCAATCTCTTGGGGTCGATGCCACAGGCAGTATTTGAAGCGACATATGATGTGACAACGTGACATCACCAAGCTATGTGCCTCCACATTCACCGGGTTGGTGGGCTAAGAAGAAAACCAATCTAGCATTCAAAGTTGATGCCGCATTCACGACGACGGCCAGCGCCAAATTGTATGGTATGGCTGAAGTAGCTTCACCAACTTTTGGTCTTGATGCTAATGTGGAATTGCGTGGTGGCGATCAAAAGGTATTGCTTGATAGTTATGCCAACGGTATCGCTAACAATGGCTTTTGGGTATCTAAAGTATCTGGATCCTGGCAGCACACCGTTGCTGATTTAGCTGATATGTATTTGTTAGTATTCTTTCATGATTACTACTCCAACGAGTATTGGTACCAACAAGACATAGTATGTCAATGTGATGGCATCAATATGACGCCGCTCAAATTCCAACAAATCAATAATAACCGCGCCCTGCGAGTATTCGGCTTAAAGAATCCACCCCCTGGCACTAAGACATGTTATGTGAAGCAGAGTAGCGGCACTCTCGGTGGTAGAGAAGTTGCGACAAATTCAGTTTCATATTCCGGCGTACACCGGATTGGTGATGTTACATCAAAACATGCATCCGGTTCAAGCCCCGTGTCAAATTCAGTGTACACCCTAATCAATCAGGTTGTAGCCCAATCATTTGGCACCTACTATGATTTGTCTGCATACTCAAAGCATTTGTTGGGACATAAAACGGTTGATGGTTGGGGCAATACTCAATGTTGGGTAGGCGATATTGCTGGTACGGGAAACTCTGAATCTGTATCCGCGCATTTACAATATAGTTCAGATTATGCAAGTATCGAGGTGCCGCTATGGCCATGAATCTTAGCTTTGAAATTGAAATTGAATGTGAAGTGCTATCCGCGGAACAGGTCGCGGAGCTATTAAAGGAGCAAGAATGCCATCAGGACAGTCACTCTACCTAGCCAACGGCTGGCTCGGTATGCTCAAGGGTACAGCTATGACTGCACCCGCAGCATTTTACGGGCAGATACACTATGAAGATCCACAAGTCAATGGTACGTCACATGTAAGTGCTGGTGATAGCACCAGAAAATTGGTGGCGCTGGGCGATCCCGCCAACGGGCAAATTGCTGTAGTGGCTCCGCTAGCGGTATGGGTCAATTCCGGTGCTAGTGAGACTATCAAATACATTAGCTTCTGGAATGCTATCACCGGAGGCAATTTCCTGTTCTCTTGGGGACTAACAATTAACAAGGCCTGGGCATCTGGTGAGGGACTTACTCTGTCCGTGTTGACTGTTACACAAGGCCCGTTAGCCTCAAATACATAGTAGGATTAAGGATATGAAGCGGTCGAATATCGAATTTGCTAAGCGAGTGTTTCTGGATCGACTGTCTGCTGAAGCGCCATACATTTACGGCGGCGTGTGCGACCCTGGCAATTTCGGTATTGGTGGTGATTGCTCTGGTCTTGTTGGTATCCTGTCAGCCATAGCGTTGCGAGGCCCACAATACTTCAGCGCCGGATATGCCAGACAATTTAGCACAGAGACGTTCCCTGGCATATTCAAAGAGTTCCGCAAGGTTACCCGCGACGACCTGTTGTCGAATTACTACCCAATCAAAGTGTGCATCCACCACGGCGGTGGTGGACCATATTCGCATATGAATTGCTGGATTGACAATTGGCTCATGGAGTCAAATAGCAGCGGTATCTGTACCGGATCTGACGCTACGCCTTTGGATTCCAGCTACTGGAATGACTGGTGGGTCGTTGATGGACCAATTGAAGAGGACACCGATTGGCGCTGTGGTGCCTACCCGCTTGGGTTTGATTATGCTGGAGGCCGGCCAAAAGGCAGCGATATCAAAGCCGCTGGGGGCTCATTCGTCTGCCGCTATCTGTATGATGGCGGTACAAGTTTGCCCAACAAGAGATTGTCAATGCTTGAGGCAAAAGAGCTAACTGATGCCGGCATTGCTATTGTAAGTAACTGGGAGTCCTGGGCCAATCGTATGCGTGAGGGCTACCAGGCGGGATTCAGTGATGCTACTATTGCTTTGACTTGGCACTTAACTTGCGGTGGTCCACGAGATTGCGTTATCTACTTCAGTTGCGACTATGATGCGCCTGAGTCTGATCAGCACGCTATCAACGAGTATTTGCGCGGTTGCGGTGACGTTCTAGGTGGCCCGCAACACGTTGGCATCTACGCTGCATTCTATGCTGGCCGGCGTGCGCTAGATGCTGGTGTAGCTAAATGGTTTTGGCAAACTGAAGCATGGAGCGCTGGTGTTGGCCACTCAACCAATGTCGACTATCGCGTGAATATCATGCAGCGAAACAAACTGGGCTACAAGAATATCGCTGGGGTGCAAACAGATATCAATGAAGCACACACCGATAACTTTGGTCAGTGGGGCCTGGCTATCCCCGAACCGGAACCGACACCAGAACCTGCTCCTGAGCCAACGCCGACCCCTGAACCTACACCAAACCCAGAGCCTTCAGTAGCCGAAAATGTAAAGTATATCAGAGATAGGATTGATGCTATATGGCCACTAAACCTTTGAGGTCAAAGGCAAATCCCGCGGTGGTGGGGCCGACTGACCTTGGTATGGAAGCAGCACCGCAGAAGATGCAGGTGAAGTTGGCCGGCGACCGGGCGACGGTTGTTGCTATCAAGGCCGGCAATGTAACCATCATAGACAAACTCAAGAAGTATTACAAGGCAATCATTGCCCTCGTGGGCGGGATTGTTTTGCTGCTTAATCAGATCACACCGATGACGGCTATGCTTGGTGCTAGTACACAGCACGCCATTTCTGTGGCTTTGGTGTTCTTGACCTCATTGCTTGTCTTCTTGAAGAGTAATGAGCATTGGGTAGATGGTTAGCCAGAAGCATTTTGAGGCTACCACCGGATTGACAATTACAGTAAGTATAGCGTGGGTGGCTAGTCTTATCGCCCGAATGCTGTCGCCGAGTTTTGCTGTTGGCCCAGCAGTTGACTCTGCTATGCTTTTGGTTTTGGGCTACTGGTTTAGCCTAAATGCGGTTAACAAGAACAAAAAGGATTAACATGAGTCCGAATATGTGGGTGTTGGCAATTCTGGTATTGGTTGGCTTTACAATCATTGGCGGATATGCTACTGCTGGTTGGCGTAAAAGCAATACCAAAGCAGCTCGTGTTAATTTGGTGTTGGCCGTATTCTTCTTGATTGCTGGCTTAGTAGGCATTCTTGACATCATTCACTTGACAGCGCAGATTCGGCACCAGCAAGCTAGGATTGAAGAGCAGATTGCTTGTAGCGCTGAGTTTAACCGGATCACCAAAGTGCGTTCTGAGGCACGCATTATCGTTGACGAGAATACGATCCATGCTTTCCATGCTGTAATTGGTATGCTGAGTGACATGAAAGAGGGTGACCCGATTGATGTCAGGGACCAGCATACTCAAGATGCTATTGATGCACTCAAAAAGGCTGCTGATGCTAGGGAATCACCAGACTTGCGGGTATTGCCGAATTGTAAACTGGAGGTAGGACCGTGACTGCTACTAGACACCCACTTATTGAACTTGTCTACAACGACGAGACTGGTCGGTACATTGGCATGCTTGAGCGGAAATTGCTTAAGCTCCAACTGGATGACTTGAAGTTCAGGGCGCTGCTTGAGTTGCTTACTGGAGACTCTTGGGATGACTACAGCTTTAGCGCTGAAGATGATGAAATCAAAAAGCTGGCGCAAGATGCCCTATCCCGACGCCTACAGATTAGCCCTAGCGACGCCCGCAAACTCGTCAACGAACGATGGGAGGCCCATAACCCCGGTCCTCCCGACGAATCGACCCGAACCTACTTGGTAGGTCCGCAGACCGGTCAGCCAAAGCCAAGGCGAGTTGTACCGCAGTCAGCCACGGTACAGCGCGTGCCGGGAGTGGACTTTGATAAGCACCTACGGGGAATCAAGCAATCTCGTGAACATATGCGAGCGCAGCAAGATTAAGCTGTTTTCAGTGCCTTGATCTTGTCTGGGCTGAAACCATACCATATAAGATCGCCGGCTGTCACCACCGGGAGTGTAGTAGCGCCAGCAGCCTTAGCGGTGGCCTCAACCTCAGGTGCTTGGGAGATATCCATCTCGCTGTATGGGATGCCTTCTTTATCCAATAGCTGCTTGGTATAGATACATTGTACACAAGCGGTGCGGGTGTAGACGACTACCGGCGACTTTGCCATTTTCAAACTTTCCCACTTTCACAGTTTTCGGGCTGGGAAACGCATAACGAAACCATAACGGATCATAACGATACCATAACGATCACGGCCTCGCTAGGTCTATTATACCCGCAGGAAGGCCTGTTCCGACCGCCTAGCGGGGCCACTGACGTGCGAATGCGGGCTGCCCGGTACTACCGTACCAGCGACCAGGGCTTTTACGCACCTAGGGCCACTAGAATTACTCGAACGTATGTTCGAAAACGGTGTGGCGAACGTGGTTGGTAGACAACCATGCCACCGGGTAGCCAAAAGTCCTGGTAGAACAACTAGCCTGGTCCGGGCTGGTGGCGTAACGTTGTACCTGGTCGGACGGTACGCCGTCTGACTGGAGTGGGCCTGGTGGCCCTGAGCTTGCTTGGGGGCCAACCACCGGGAGATTCGCGGGTGTACGGGACCGCCGAATCTGGTACCGCGCGGGTCAAAAGGACCGCGGCTGGCCGGTTTGGTAGGCTGGTGGAACCGCCTCCGGTTTGTCCTTGAAAATTAAACAGTTTCGGATCGCGCGGGACTTCCTGCTACGCCAGGCACATTAGCCGTGCGGTCCACCCTAGCGTTAAAAATGTGGCAGTTTCGTTTGGCCGGCCTGTGGGCCGCGCCGTGACATGTCCGAGATTGCTAATGCCGGTGCCATTCCGGATGAGACGCTTTATGGTTGTGTTGGAAGCAGCGTCAGTTGCGTCTGGTGCATCGGTGGAAGGCCGGTGCCCTGGGCGGGATAAAGCGCTGTGCCTGTCCCATTTCCAACAACCAGGGAGATAAAATGTTCAAAGTGACCGTGGAATCGGCAGTCGCCAACTATGATGGTGGCGACCCGGTGTTTCTTCACCACGAGTCGACTGATCCGAAGCATTACACCGGGTCTGCTCGCAAGCCCGTCAAGTTCAGCACTTTCACCGACAGTGAGGCGGTGGCCAAGGATTTGGCCAAGGTCTTCAGTTCGGTGTTTGGAGAGAACGCAGTCACCATCGTTACTGTGGAGGATGTGAAATGACCGCCAATTTGAAGTCGTCGTGGCCAGATCCCCGTAAGGGTCGGCCGCACGCCAATTCCGGCAGCGCTCGCATGAAGTGGCCGGTGCGTACCACGATTGATGGTGCCGCACCCAAGCCCGCCAAGCTGGCTCACTGCTGGAACTGTGGCAATCCCAAGGGTCTTCACCCCCTGGAAGG
The DNA here is from genome assembly GCA_964587465.1 of uncultured Candidatus Saccharibacteria bacterium. GTDB lineage: Bacteria > Patescibacteriota > Saccharimonadia > Saccharimonadales > CAIOMD01 > JBBRSL01. The sequence goes on from CAZPLH010000003.1 coordinate 21,608, forward strand.
GTGCAAGACCTACATCGCATGACTGAGTATGCGCAGAGCGCACCGATTGAGAGGTCGGTGCGTTTTGCGGGTATCTAAGTCAGATATCCAATCCAACAACCAAAGGGAAACTGAAATGGCTACAACCAAGAGATCAGCCAACAAGTCGCTGAGTCTGACTGAAGCCGCTAAGATTTACGATCTGTATGATCTGGCAGCAGCTACCGACTCAACGCATGGCCGGCTGAATGATCTGGTCAATGATCCTGAAATTGACACCCCGCTGCCGAAGTTCGTAAATGGCAGCAGGATTTACTGGGATGTCAGTGACATTGATGCTTTCAAGGAACTGCTCAAGCAGGCCCATGAAGCTGAAATGGCCAAGACCTACACGAGAGGTGAAATTGCCGAACGTGCGGTCAAACGGATCAAGTTGGAAAGCAATGTGTATGCGACTTCCAAAATCGCTCACCGTGACGCATTTAACCGTGCTGAAGCGGTCTACATGTTCGCTAACAACTTGGGAAGCACCAGCGTCATGGACAAGGAAACACGAGTGGAAATGATGGACCTCATTCGTGACCTGAAGCAGAAGGCAGGCCTGAAGTGAGCGACGATCTGCGGCTTGAAGATGATGCTGATGAGCCCAAAGTCAAAGTGCTACTGAAGCATGAAGGCAATTTGGGCTACTCGCCGGATCAGGTAAATGGCATAACGCTTGCCGATTTGCTTGAGCTTGTTGAAGAGGCAGTCGAAGAATGGGGCGGCGACACCGAAGTGGTGCTCTACCAAACCAATAACCGGTACGGTGCCAATTACGGCACCTTGTACCGCTGGGACGTATTCAGCGTTCCGTCCTCTGATGAGGATGAGGACGACTGACCCAAGAGGGTACTCTGGGCGGGGTCAATCCCGTTCAGAGTGCCCGATGGGCTAGTCGATCTGTACTAGTACCAACCAACAACCAAGGGATGAAAATGAAGGTTACCGTAATTGGGCCGAATGGTATCAACGATGCCACGTTCCATGTTCACGCTACCGGATGCCGCGACATCAACGGCCCCAAGTACCGCTGGGTTGATGATCGGGATTGGTCGATAGATGTCCAGTCCAAGCAGGAACTCACTGAGATTCTGTTTTCGGATTTCATCGGCACCGATGAGACCTGCCACGAAGATGGTGAAGGCAATACCATTTACACCACGTGGGAAGATTACCTGTCTGAGACACGTATCTTCCCGTGCGTGAAAGGTCTGAAGTGAGCAATTACCAGGATAGCTACGTGGAACGGATAACCCCAAACTGGGCCGCTGGCGGTATCAATCACGATGCTGCTAAGGCTGATGGTTGGGAGCCGATTCTGAAAGTGGTTGCCAATGGCTATGGCCGACTGGCCATAGTTGATGATGCGGATAACATTCTCGTGACGTTTGATAGCGAATCTGTATCCGCTATCGCTCGTGCGTCTGAGTATGTTGAAGCGTTCTTGAACAGCGCGAGCAGAGAGGCGTGAAGATGGCCAAACCAAAGCCAAAGATCACCGCCCGTAAGTACCAGGGTGATGATCTGTATAGCTGGGCCGTATTTGTCAATGACCGACCGGTAATCACCGGTCTGTCGCGGTCGGAAGTGCCCTACTACAAAGCTCAGATTCGTGCGATCCACGAGCTGAGTCGCTAACGAAAGTTGCCAGGTGCGTTCTGTGTAAGCAGAACGTATCTGGGGGTGGACGTTACACCTCAATCCAACAACCAAAGGGAAAATGAAAATGACAAGTCCAAGTGATCGTGTGATGAGCAGGATCATGGCTTTGCTGGAACGTGCTGAGCACCCAGGCACTCCCAAGGCTGAGGCAGATTCGTGTCGAGCAAAAGCTGAGGCCATGATGGCTCAGCATATGATTGACCGTATGGATCTGAAGCCTGAGGAAAAGAGTCGTATCACGACTTCAGTCTGGGATCTCAATGTCGGCGACAACGCCGAATTTGGTGCTCAGCTCAGTTCTTTGATGCAGACCGTGTTGAGGCACTGCCACGTTCGGACTAATCCGAAATTTGCCTATGGCAAAAAGGATGATGGTAGTACAAATTGGGGAATCAAGCAGTACACCATCGTGGGATTCCCAGAGGACATCGGCTATGCCGAGCGAATCTGGTTCCGCGTGTTCAAAGAGTTCATCTCCAATTTGAGCCCGCGGTGGGATAGCAGTGCCAGTCTTGAGATCAACGCTTACACGCTGGCCCGGTCCAATATGGACTGGCAGGCGATTGTGTTGGCAGCGAACGATGCTGGCGACGAACGCATTCCCGTCTCAATCCTTGAGCCGCCTAGGTGGCCCGGTGACTCGCAGCGTACTCACGTCAAGGGCAATCGACCGCTGATCAAGGCGGTGAAGATGCTTCGTGACGCATACAAAGCCGAGTGTGATGAGCGTGGAGAGCCGTATGAGTACACTCGCGGCAATCGCGCTCGTGGCGCTTACCGAGTCAGTTTCTCGCAGGCGTTTGGTAGCACGATCGCCAATCGCTTGCGGGAGATGCGTGAAAGTGCTCAAGACACTGTCAGTGACCGCGACAAGTTCGCTCTTGCTCTGGTGGACACCAAGGAACAGGTCGATGCTGAGTTCTATCGCCTGTTTCCTGAGTATGATCCAGAAATCCGGCGTAAGCAGCAGGAAGCTGTTGACCTGGAAGCAATTCGGCTGTTCCTGAGTATGACACCTGAGGAACAGGCGTATGTGATCAAGGCAGAAAAGGACGCAGAGCGACGGTGGCGCCAACGTGCGAGTCGTGCCCGCAAAGGCTACGGCGCTGTCCGTGAAAACCCGTATGACAACGTGGAACGCTCTGCGTGGGATCGCGGTCGGAGTGCGGCTAGCAAGGTCAATCTGCGTGATGACGGTGAAGTCAAAACGCATGATCGGAAGGGAATCAAATGATCACCAATGCGCCGGTCTGGTGGATTGAAGGGCTGCTGCTCGCTATGCGAGCGGTGGTTCGTCTCCTGATCGCGTATATGCTGATGGCCGATACATTCGGCTGGCGGTAAATATGCCAGGTGCGCATCGGGTTTTGGCCCGGTGCGTATCTGGGGTATCCTACCCAATCCAACAACCAAGGGAATGAAAATGGCAATGAATCCGAATGCGCCAGCCACAGGTTCAACACTCAAGTACCTGTCGGACTTGATGCTGACGCGTGATGCAACGGAAATGCTTGCACAGATGCCACCGTCGTGGCAGCGTCTGTTCAAATTGATACAAGAGTATGTCGGGGTTGCGGCGGTCAACGAAAGTGACCCCGCCAGCCTCAATGTCATGCTCGTGGCGGATGACTACCCGCCGCTGTGCCAATCTGACGCAAGCAAGTTCATTGATCAGCTCAAGAAGTGCCCGCGTAGCACCGGGCCGACTGAATCTGGCAAGGCGCCAGCTACCGAAGCCGGTATGTACAAGTATGATGGCGACATCTACAAGGTACAGAAAGCCGTCCACGGAAGTGGCAACTTGTACGCCAAGAAGCTCGTCGTGTTAGGTGGCGGCTATGAGGTACAATCCGGTGAAGGTTGGCGCGGTGGCCGGCTCACGAAAGTGACCGTTTCGTTTGAATATGCTCCTGGCATTTTCAACAAGCTGTCAGAGGATGACCGGCTGTCTCTGGAAGAGGCACGCGAGTTTGGTGCGCTGTATGGCACTTGCTGCGTCTGCGGCCGGCTGCTGACCAACGAGTTGTCGATTGCTCTGGGCATTGGCCCGGTGTGTGGAAGTCGTGAGTTTGGTGGCGACTTCCAGTTCCAGATCGACAAGGCGAAACTGGAGGTCAAGTCGCCAATGACAAAGCGCAATATGCGCCACGCCGAGCGGAGTGCAAACCGATGAGTGATCAATGGATCGATGACTGGCTGGAAGCCAGTTACGATGAGCGCAATGGTGACTCTGATCCGATGGGGGCGGGGTCATTCGATTGCGAGGAAGCATTCTTCTGTCCGGTCTGTGACCTGCCAGAGGAATACTGTCAGTGCCCGTAACAGAGTGAAAGTGCGGTGGGTCCAAGGGCTGCTTCGGCGGTCCTTGGCCCCCACGGACTCTTCAATCTGGAGTCTAATCCAACAACCAAAGGGAATGAAAATGTTACCGATAACAACAATGGACATGATGCCACAGGCTCAGATTCATGACCCGTGGACGTTCGTGGTCATCATGCTGTTCACATGGTGCTTTATCCTCACCATAATTGGAGCGTTGAGCAAGTGAAAGTGTACGTCGTATGGCCGGCAGGCACCAAGATTGATGGCGAGTACATCACGCCGGCCATCTTGGACGGACGCAAGAGCGGTCACCAACACCACGCCATCTTGACGGCTGGCGGGTTTAGTTGGGGGCAGTGGATTCATATTGACAACATTCTATTTGAGGATGAGGTGGAACAAGCATGAGCAGCGTGAAGATCAAGGAAATTGTCTGGGCATTCTTCATCACGATGGCTATCATTTTCGGCTTATATGGCTTGGCGGCACTTATCGCGCCGCCCAAGGCTGAAGCTGATACCGGCATTCTTGATGTGTGTGCCATTTTCGATGACTATGGTCCGACCTTGGACATGGTTATGGGAATTGGCGAGTATCTCATCAATGAACGCGGTATGTCGGGTGATGATGCTGGTCAATATGTCAGGTCCGAAGTGTCCGTGAACTGCCCGTGGTATAGTGATGATCTGACACGTGCTGGCGAGGAATATGAGCGCCAGTCTCGTGGAGTGGTGGTCCGCTGATGGTGTCTGAGCAGGAAGCATTTGACACGTGGTCCAGAGATCAAGAGCTGAAAGGACCGCGGCACTATCACTGCTCTTGTCATCGTGAATCTGGCAGCCATGAAGCGTGCTGTGGTCACGATGGTGGCCGAGACCCAGACTGCATGTTGCACGGTGATGGTGGCAATTCCGGCCTAGACCGGGCCGGAGAAATGGAGTAGGGTATAGCCTATGCTGGGTGCGTACAAGCAATCTGACCGAGGTGTGCTTGTACGTATCCAGGGTGTTTCTATACCACCCAATCCAACAACCAGAAGGGAAAATGATGGCAAGAAAGAATGTGGTGAACCCATCAGGGTACCATTCATCTGGCCGCACGCTTGCTGAGAAAGCAACCAATTTCGGAGCATATGTCAAGCCTTATGGCTGGGCAGGCTCGTGGAAGACCGCCGAAAATGGCAACGTCCTCCTCACCGCTAATCGTGGTGAAAATGAGTTCATCGAAATTGAGTGGTTCAAAGGTGGCGGCGGTACAGTTTGGTATACCCTGGCGGGTGAGCGGATTAAATGTCACAATGTAAGTGGCGCCGCTCTCATTGCCCAGAATGAGCCAGATCCAAACAGACTCAAGCGCGCTGTTCGCAGTCGCAAGAGGTCTGGCAACACCGATCTGATCAAGAGTGAATATGACTTTGACGGCCTCACCGATCGTGAGATCAAAGATGCTCTGTACAAAAAGCGTATCACTTGGGTAAACAGCATGAGCGGTGAACCATATACCGCTATGATGACTGGCCGTCGGCACTTTAAAGTGGTCAGGAATGGCCACGACTATGTGGAGTTCACCGACGACTATGGCTTCCATGCAGTTTACCTTGACCGGATTGTGAGTGTGGCATAATGGCGCCCAAATCAATGTGGGTTATGGGCCTTGCTGAATTTAAAGGTGAAGAACGTATTTGGCTCATGACTGACCGTTATGATGCCAATGTAAATGCCATTCTGAAAACCAAACTGCCTGGCCCAGCTAGGTGGGACGGCCAGAATGGACGTTGGACGTTCCCTACCCATTGGGATGTGTGTACCGGTGTTCGACAGATCGCCGACGACCGTGGAGTCATTCTGCGGACGAACAAAGCACTTACCGAATGGGCTTTGAATGAGAAGGCAAGGCAAGATACCATACCCGATGTACAGTCCATGGAACTCGTGAATCTGTACAATGTTGAATCTGAAGCACCGGAAATGTGGCAAGCGCTGCAGAACCGACCGTTTCAGACTGTGGGCGCCGCATTTGCGGCTCGCAATCGGACGTGTTTGATTGCGGATCAGCCAGGCCTTGGTAAAACCATACAGTCAATTGCGGCTGTGGTCGAGTCTGATGTGCGTGGTCCCATTCTCATTGTTGCGCCAAAAGCAGCGGCCCAGCTTGTCTGGCCGCAAGAGTTGGCCCGTTGGGTGCCTAATGACCCGGTCTATGTGATTGGGTCGAATGTGCCTGCCGACGAACGTGCCTCGCTGGTGCATTCGGCGGGGTCATACTCGTTTGACAATGACGCAAATGAGCGCGTATGGGTAGTTACTTCACCCAATTACGTTCGCATCCGTGCGGAGGTAGATGGCTTTGGCAATTACGTCAAAGACAATTTGGGCGGCAAGAAGATAACGCCTGTCCGTGAGGGACTCATGTCTCTGTTTGAGTACCACTGGTCTGCGGTAATCGTGGACGAGTCGCACCAGACATTGGCTGGTTGTACCGGCAACAAAAAGAAGCAGAGCGCGCAAAGGCTTGGCCTGGGCGCACTTACCGTCCGTGACGGTGGGCTGCGAATTGCCTTGTCCGGTACGCCATTTCGTGGCAAAGAGGAATACCTTTGGGGCCAGCTCAATTGGCTGCGCCCAGATCTGTACCGTAGTTTCTGGCGGTGGGTGGAAGACCACTTTGAAACCCGCCGTGATGGCTACGGGACAGTGATTGGGCGTATGACAGATACGGCTGGTATGTACCGTGAAGCCGCATCGGTGATGATTCGTCGGACCAAGGCTGAAGTGGCCGCAGACCTACCAGAGAAGCAATATGGTGGGTGGCCGCTTGATCCTGGTGTGGCAAATTCACCGGTTGCGGTTTGGTTGCCCATGGATACCAAACAGGCGAAAGCCTATGTGGATATCCAGAAAACAGCCGGCGCAAGGCTTGAAGGTGGCACGCTCATGGTCAATGGCGTCTTGGCAGAACTAACCCGCCTGAAGCAGTTTGCGGGTAGCCACGGCAAGATGGTTGGTGACCGATTTGTACCAGCGCTACCCAGCAATAAGTTTGACTGGCTGGTTGAGTTTCTGGATGAACGTGGCATAGCCAAAGAGCTAAGTGCCGACGCCCCAAAGGTGGTGGTGGCAAGCCAGTTCTCGCAATTGATTGATCTGTTCTCTGACGAGCTGTTGAAACTGGGCATTAAGTCCTGGAAGTTTACTGGCTCAACGGGAAACAAAGACAGAGCTTTCATAAAGGCGGATTGGCAGCATAATGCCTCATCTGAATTCAGAGTCCTGCTCCTGACGACTACGGCAGGCGGTACGGCTCTGACGCTAGATGCGGCAGATGACATGGTCATCCTAGATGAGACCTGGAGCGCAAGCGACCAGGAGCAGCTGGAAGACCGGATTCACCGCCTGTCGCGGGTTCACCAGGTGACCATCTGGAAGACATTCTCGCGTGGAACCATTGAAGAGAGCATTGCGCGAGACAATCTCGAAAGTGAGGTCAGTATCAAGTCCATCATTGATGGCGAGCGTGGGGTTGACTTTGTCTTGAAGTTGGTCAATCGCACGTGAGTCAGATCATGTTAGTAGCTGGTGCCGCTGGTCTGGCCGGTCTTCTGATCGGCTGGCTGGCGGCATCAGCCACATCTAAAGTAAGGCCCCAAGTTCAGGATGTGGCCAAGTTCATGGAGCAAGTTGTGACCTTGGAAGAGTTGGAAGCACATCGGCGAGCAAACCAGATCAGATTGGCTCAGTCTGGCCGGCGTACTGATCGGTTCGATGGTGGCCCTACAGCCAAAGTTATGCGGATGCGAAAGCGCAAGAGTAGGCGCCAGATTCGTCGCGCATAAACCAGAAACTTTTCATGAAGTTTCCTACCGTTTCCCTAGACTTAGGTCCGGTCGTCGGGTAGGCTTGTGGAGTAGTCCCGAACTAGACCTGATGAAAGGGTAAACAATGACCGAGACCACCGAAGCCGTGGTAACCCCCAAGAAGCGTTACGGGCCAGACAATCCGAGTGAGGCTTGCCAGAGCCTTGCCAAGTACATCCGTGAAGTCAAGGGCTTTGACATTTCGGATGCGCAGGTCGCGGCGACGTTCTCGTTCCACCCGGAATGGCAGTCCTCGCCCGAACGTACCGCTGAGCGTGAGCGCGTCAAAGCCGAGACGCTGGCCGCCCGTGAAGCCGCCAAGGAGGCCGGTGCTGCTGAGCGTGAAGCCAAGAAGGCTGCGCGCGAAACTGAGCGCGCTGAGAAGCGTGCCGCTCGTGAGGCCGCTGCCGAGGGCAAGAAGGCAGAGATGGAAGCCAAGAAGGTGGAGCGCGAGGCAAAACGTGCCGAGCGTGAAGCTGAACGTGCTGAGAAGGAAGCAGAACGCGAGCTCAAGCGTGCTGAGCGTGAAGCAAAGCGTGCCGAGCGTGAGGAAGCTGCTCAGGGCGCGACCGGCGACGATTCTGACTCAGCCGGCGCAGAAAGCCGGTCCACCGCTCGTCTGAAGCGTCGTGGTGAGCCGGTCGCCGTCGGCCAGAGTGAAGCATCGTTCTGATGAAGCTAGGCGTGGTGAATCTGCCTAACAGTAATATTCACCCCAGACCCCTGGTTTAGGCCAGGGCAATCTGGTGAGGGCCGGTTGCCCGTACCCCCACGAACCCCAGCCGGCCCTCTCCAAATTGCCTTCAGAAGGGACAATTATGAACTTCCGCTATCCCTGGCGGTTGGTTGGATGGATGAATAAAGTGCGGCGGGCACGGCATTATAGTCGTGCCCGCCGTGCCATCATCGAC
>CAZPLH010000003.1:30386-31037 GCA_964587465.1 uncultured Candidatus Saccharibacteria bacterium
GGGCCCGTGACTTAGCCGAGCAGTATTGCTATCCCACCGGGCGGGATAATGTTCCGACGCTTGGTCAAATAGCTAAAGTGTTATCTGATTGGAAAAAAGTCGGAGTAACATATGAGTCGCTAATTTGGGTTGCAAACGAGCAGGTCTATCCTGAGCAGCACCATGCCTGCTAACGAGTACTGGCAGGTATTTACCTGGAAGGGTATATGGCGCCTGCATAGCACTTACACGAGTCTTGAAGAAGCTCAGGAATATGTTGAGTACCTAACTTGGAAGGGTAAGAAGGCGAAAGTGGTCAAAAAGAAGCCAAAGGTGGTTGAAACATGAGTGAGCGCGTAGTACATACCAAGCACGATATCAAAGCCATGATGGAGTCGATGGCTTGCCGCGATACCGCCGCCTACATTATCGGCCACGACGATCTGTCAAAAGCCGAGCAGATAGCCGGTGAGGATGAGATTCTTGCTTGGTCCGTAGACAAAGCCCCGAATTATGGCATGATCCTAGAGTTTGGTGTTGGCTTCGGCGGCACTTTGAAGAAGATTGCCGAGCAATTGCCAGACAAGCGGATTCATGGCTTTGATACCTTTAAGGGGCTGCCGGAGAATTGGCGATCTGGTTTGCCAAAGGGCACTTTCAGTCGCGCCGGGA
>CAZPLH010000004.1:0-3013 GCA_964587465.1 uncultured Candidatus Saccharibacteria bacterium
AACGGCGGCGATAATACCTGCAGCGACTGGCGAGTAGCTTTGAAGGAGCGCGCCTAATAGTACGCCTCGGAACAAAATTTCTTCAACCAAGGCAGTCCCAAGAGGAATTCTAAATCCAGCCTCGAAAAAGACAGTCCGTGCGCGTGCATTTGCAAATGACTCTCCAAGAAATATCCGTTTCAAAAATGGTATGAACGAGACCAAAAATGTTACTAAAAATATCGCTAGTGTCGCGGCAATGCTCACAATAATTATTTTAGTTACACCGTGCAGCGTAAGTCCCATCTGCGGAAAACTTAAGCCCAAAAATAGACCTAGTATTACCGTAAGGCCTGCGGCTAACAAATTGCTGCCAATGTGCGCTTTGCGTGGAATGTACTTTGCGAGAATACTGCCATACGCCAAGATACCAATAATTAATAATGCATCAAAAAGAATTGTTTGGTTATGGCTCGCTAGGATAAGCATACTAGCCTAGTATACTCGTTTTAACCTTGTGTTTTGCCGCGTTCGACGTCTGAAGCCCGTAGCGCAAGATTGAGCGAAGTCATTTGTTCTTCAGAAATGGTAAAGTCATATACTGTCCGAACAAAGTCGGCAATATCTGCTCGGTAGTCGTGACCAACTGCCACAAATTGACCAGGAATTGGCTTGAGTGCATTTTTCATGTCCACCATAGTCTGTATAAAGGTAAGTGGGGTTCGGTAATGATTATTCTTAGGAATTGTGGGAGCTCGCTCAACTCCCCTCTTAAGCCAGGTAGGCGCTTGAACAAGTAGGCTAACACCAAACTTAGGAATAGGGTCGTCGTCGTGGGTGCACATTACAAAGCGGAGTGCTTTTTGAGCCTCAGGCGTAAGTTTTTTGAGCTGGTTGTAGTCGTTAAATACGCCCACTTGCTCGTCGATGGTGTCAAAACGATTGCCTTGCATAACTTGCTTTGCCCATTTACTGCCAGCAGGAGTGCCAATCCAGAATGCTCGCGACACATTGTAGACATCTAAAATGTCTGTGCCGCCACCAGCAAATGCTTCTTGGCTCGTCCAGGCGCCGAGGCTTTCGCCAAATAGCAAAATACGTGGTCGTTTTGCCGCAGGAATCTTTTTTAGTTCACGGTTGATGCCGACAATCAGCATACGAAGTTGGTCGCGACCTTCCGGAACACGGTCGAGAGACATTGGTGATGGACGCTTTGAGTACTGGAGGGCAACAGATGCGCAGTCACCTTTTGACATATATTCGACCGATTCGCTAAAAACGTAATTGACATACCCCGTTCCCGTTGGCGAAATAATAACAATATTTTTACGGTTAAATGCCCCTGTGCGGCGCATTTCTTCAAGGGCCATATTAACGCGGTCAACTTCAGTTGGTGCACTTTCAAGCCCGACAAAAATTCGAATTGGTTCTTTTGTTTCTTTTTGGGTAGTGCCCATAACCTGCATAATTTTAGCCTTTGAAGTACGAGCGCTAATGTGCCGACGTCCTTGAAGCGTCAGTGTGTCCCAGGCAACATCGCTACCAATGCAGCCACTTACGTAGTGGTTGTGTGGTGTTTCGGCAAAGTTTTCTTCCATTTTGTCGGCACCATTTTCAACTTTTTTGTATAGCTGGTGTACGGCTCCATATAAGCCAAGTCCGATTGCGCCAAGGGATACGAACCTGCCAAGTGGTAGTGGTGAATTTTGTAAGAATGGCGCATGCTTATCAATTGAAGAGTTGATGGTTTTTGTAAGCTTGCGCTCGCCAAAAGAAATCAGCCCAAGTACCGAAGCAATGGCTGCGCCGATGCCAAATGACTTAAGGGGGCTAATGACATCTTTTTCTTCTTGCTCAATGACATCGTTACGGTAAATTACGTGGTCACGTGCTATGGCTGCAAGTGCGCCTACGGGTACAATGAGCGGCAAAAGAAACTTGCGGCGCTTAGCGGCAATACGGTCATTTTTTGAATCGGTAGCAAGTATGACTGCTTTTTCAAGCGTCCCTGCTATAAGGCCAGCTGCTCCAACATTTGAAAGCCAGTAGCCCGTCGTGCGTGCTGCGCCGTTTGCAAGTTTTTCGTCATCTTTTTGCTCAAAAACTTTTTGTAGCCAAAACCCAACGCCCATAGCAGCAAGACTTGCAGCTATTGAAACATCATCTTGTCGAACAGTAATATTTTTTGATTTTGCTGCCTTAGATACACCGTAGGCGACTTTGTCGATACTTCCCTGCATGGCAGCGCCGATTGCAAACGCCATAATCATATTAAGACCGGTCACAATACCTTGGTCGGTTGTGTCGCGAGGTAAAAGTGATTTTTGGAAACTACGAGGAACGGCTGCAGAGGCGAGCATAAAACCGACTTCGGATGATCGGCTATCTTGGCGTTCTTGGAGTTCTTTCGGTTGTGTTCGCGTGCTCATGGTGTGAATTAAAACATATCATACCATAAATAAGTGTATTAAACAACTAATGCTTACCAACCACCGCCTCCGCCACCGCCTCCGCCGCCGCCAGAGAACCCGCCTCCGCCAAAACCACTGCCTCCACTGCTCGGTGGCGGGCTAAAGCTGCCCACTGTGACGCTGTTAAAGTCGCCAAGGCTCCCTAATAAGTATCCGGTCGTAAAGTTATTTATAGTGCCTCCGTACCAGGCCGGTGGCGTACTGTAGATGTCCGCGAATTCTTTGCCCCAGTCTTTTTCAAGCCCAAAAAGCATGGCGTACGGTAAAAGTTGCTCGAACAAAGCAACCTTTTGTGCGGGATTATTTAAATCAATGGGCGTCCGTTCGGCAGTATTTACTCCCTGATGAAATGCAATACGGTCTTTTTCGGCAATGCCGATGTAAAGCTTAAGCCCCTGAAGGTAGTCATTCAGTTCAACACCTTTTTGGGTACGTGCTGGCATGAACCTCGCTGTGATAAATATAATTATGCCGCTGACAATTATACCGAGACCTACCATGACTGAAAAAATCCCCGGCAAAATAAAGAATGCTCCAAAACCGAGGGCCAATAATCCTGAACC
>CAZPLH010000004.1:3023-15697 GCA_964587465.1 uncultured Candidatus Saccharibacteria bacterium
GCCATGTACCGACCAATCACTTTTTTGGGGTCGGTCGCGAACAGCCCATTGGCGACACTTGTTTTGCTGATTGAGTCCCATAATTTTTTGCTATCGTCCGCCAGCTTATTTTTAAGCGAGCTAATCGCTACTGTCGCGCCAGCGGTTGGTGTTTTTCCGAAGAGCATGGTGATTACTTGCAGTTCGTCATCGGTGAGCCCGGTTGGTTGTTTTAAGAGCTCGACGCTAAATTCGTGACGGCTTCCAATGAGCTGGTCTTTTTCGGTATCGATGATTCGTAGATAGCCTCGAATCGCGAGATTCACAATTTGGGCGGTAATTGCAACCGGCCTACCTGATTCGTGAAGAATAAATTCGTGTTGGAGCACGGTACCGTCTTTTGGTGGCTGGTATTCGGCGACAATACTACCGCGACCTTTCGGGTCTTTACCAAACTTACGCCATCGATATATGCAGAATAAAAGCGTACCTGCAATAATCGCGATGCCGATACCGACGGCTACAAAGGGCTCTATTTTCTTCCAAAGTGGTGTTTTAGGGACTGCGAACGTGCCCGCCTTGAATGCAATAGCAAAGCTTAAGTTTTGCCCTGAAGCCAGAGGGCTTGTCGTAACGGCGTAAAACTGAGTCGAGCCTTCAGCGGTGATACTTTTAGTAATGGTGCAGTTTTTATCGGTACTTCCGTATGCGCCGGTAAAACAAGCGGGTTCTTTGCTTGTGTCTAAACTGTTCGCAAGCGTTGGTTGCAACAGAATTGTTGCACTCGCGGTTGCCGTTGGTTGCTGCCACTGAGTTCCATTCACATTCCAAAAAAACTCGTCGTATGAGTCGGAGTTACGGGTGACGTTTTTTGATGTGTAATTAATGTGAAAAAACTGTGTCCCTTGCACGTAGAAGTTCGCATCACCAATTTTCAAAAGTAAATTGCCGTTATCTTCGCTCGATGAAAATACCCAGGTACTTGCAGAGGGCGAACCCGGGTCGGCTCGCTTATCTACCCTAACAATCTTTATGCCGAGCTCGTTACCGTTATATGATTGCGGCAATGCTCGAATAATGCCATGGTTCTGATCAAAGTTTGGGAACTGCGCGGCGATGTACTCGTCTGTTTCAAGCTGTGAAATATCTCGCTCGTCTTTAGTGAGTTTGTAGTATCCATTAAATGAAGAAATAGTAAAATTTTGTGTATTTTGCGCTTTTGCTGGCTGGGAAATGCCGACTAAGAACCCACTAAGTACAAAAAGCATAACCCGTTTCATGCTGTTACTATAGCATTCTTACGGTATGGGACGTACCAGCTCAGAAAGTCTTCGACGATTATGCGGTTTGTTTCTTTTGCGCGGGCTTTACAGGCTTGAGTGTGAAAAAGGTATCATTTTTAATTGCTCGACGCTTAACGCCAAGTCCACTGAGGGTCCTGCGGTAGCCTTTTATAGTTTTGGGCGAGCCGGATATGAAAAACATTGTGGATAGCAAGTTTTCGCCGAGCGATTCTTCTATGAGCCCTCCAGTGAGTCGTTCGGGGTAGTAGATATATTTAATTTTTAGGTTTGGCATTTTGGCATTGAGCTCTGAAAGTTCATCGCGGAAGAAATGATTGTCTTTGTTCCCCGCAAAAAACAAGGTTACCTTATTTTTTTGGCCAGTTGCTGACATCTCTTTTAGTAACGCCCGAAATGGGGTTATGCCAATGCCCGTAGCAAGAAACGCATATTCATCTGAATTTTTGCGCATATACAGCGGGCCAATGGGGCCGCGCATAGTAATGGTGTCGCCCTTACTGAGCTTCTTAAGAGCTTGCTTAAAGCCACTGAGTGGTTCTGTGGTGAAACGTGTCGTGAATGAAATGATATTTTCGCTCGGCGCAGAAGAAATCGAAAATGAACGGAAGCTTCGCTTACCACTTGCAGTTTTCAAAAAAAAGATACCATGTTGGCCAGCTTTCCAAGTAAGCGGTTTTACGCTTGTAAAAGAAAATGTCCATACGCCTGGAGCAATTTGTTTCTTGGCTTTAAAGACTAATTTAGTAGAACGTAAGAAATTTTTTGTATCCATACTTGCATTATTCTACACCTGTAGGCCGATAAAGTGGAATTATGGGCGAGTGCTATGTCGTTTTGAACTAAGCACGCTGGTAGCTATAACAAGTACGCCAACAACCCCGGCAAGTGCTTCAGGTATGTGCAGAAATGCCTCTAGAAGCAAAACAAAAGCCAAAATTGTTACGGTGTAAAAAGCGCCGTGTTCTACATAACGGTATGTTTTAAGGGTGCCACGTCGAACCATAAATATGGTCAGCGAACGAACCCAAACGGCACCAATACCAAGGCCAGCAGCAATAAGTAACACTTGGTTTGTGATGGCAAATGCGCCAATAACACCGTCAAGGCTAAAGCTTGCGTCGAGTATTTCTAAATACAGGAAGCTCATAAACGCTGCAACACCAACTTGCTTAGCAATTTTATTGCGCCCTTTATTGTGCAACTTACCGAAAGTTTCAGAAAGCAAGTGTATGCCGAGGTACAGTAAAATTCCGATTATTCCGGCGGTAAAACTTTGTTTAGGGTGTGCATTCGCTGGTGCGAGCGCGACCGCACCGACCATTGTCGCAGTAATCGCTACGGGCATCCAGGCGTGCCCAAGTTTTTGCATTGGCCGTTCAATAGCTCCGAGCCAATGTTCGCTCCGACGTTTATCGAAGAAAAAGCTTGTCGCTAACATAAGGAGGAACGCACCACCGAAGGCAGTAATACTTGGGGTGGCGACATCGAGCTTCTCTGCGTAGGCCTCAGGGTTATTTAATGCGAGATTTAGCACCTCCTGCCAACCCATGCCAGCGGTTATCGACACTATAGCAATGGGAAAAATAATTCGCATTCCAAAAATTGCAATGACAATGCCAATCGTTAAGAAAATATTTTGCCAAAACCTACTTAGGCGCTGCAAAACTTTGGCATTAATAATGGCGTTTTCGAAACTGAATGTAATTTCGATAATTACTAAAATGAGCGTTATTGCAAGTGCTCGACCGCCAAGCCCTGAAAGGACAGCAATCAAAACCGCTAAGCTTGTAACAATAGAAAATATAAATATGCGAAACGGCGACTTGGGGTGGAACAGATGCTTCATTAACCGCCCAATTATTTAAGGTAGCTGTCGCTTGGCCGTTTACCGTCGGCAATATCGTTAATTATTTGAACAAGTTGCCGCGGAGTAAATTCGGCTTTTATAAGGTAGCCGTCGGCTTTACTCTCAATTTCTTCTCGGTCTGAATCTTCTTGATCGAGGTTGGTAGTAATAAGTATCTTCGATTTTAAATCTGGCGATTCTTCGCGGAGGCGCCTGAGCACTTCGAAGCCAGTTATGCCGGGAATCATTAAGTCGAGCAAAATAATGTCATACTCGTTACTTTTTGCGGCTCGTAAACCGTCTTCACCGCTAAGCATGGTGGTGACGTCGTACCCTGCTTGGCGTAAAGCGCGCGCGTAGAGCTCGCTAATAAAGTGCTCGTCCTCTATGCACAGAATTTTTTTACCGTTACTTTGTGCTTGTTCCATATTACCCCCTGTAGTATGAGTGATTCTTTATCCAGCCATGTGCCCCGCGCACAATTTCGCCGTTATCTTCGTTTTTAATTTGATTTGCGACGTTCGCATAAATTGGAACGGTAAAGCCAAAAGTGCTGCCTTCGCCCTCTTTGCTCTTTACCCATATGGTACCACCATGAGCAGTTATTATCGACCTGCTTAAGAACAGGCCGAGGCCCGTACCGCCAACGCTGTTTTTACTTTGGTGAGCACGGTAAAACTTGTCGAATACGTGGCCAATAAGCGATTCGGGTATACCGACGCCTTTATCGGTTACGGTTGTCTCAATAAAGCCGTCTTTTTCGTATGTAGATATTTCTATGTCTTCGTCGGTATGGGTGTATTTCACGGCGTTATCGAGTAAGTTGTTAAGTACTTCGTAAATACTAACTTTGTCGACAGCTGCAGTTGGTAGATTTTCGGCGACTTTATAGATGAGCTTTTTATTATGAACACTTGCACGCAGCTCCATGTCTTTACATGCCCCTAAAAGAACATCGGGCCAGTTTTCTTCTTTTAAACGAACGGTTAGCGCATTTTCTTCAACTCGTGCGACGTTAAGAATATTTGCCACAAATGCCGTAAGTTGTTGTGCGCTTGCGCTCATATTGTGCATAAATGCGGTTTGTTCGGGGTTGAGGCTACCGCTAATTTCATCTTCAAACACTTCTATGTACCCGCGCATAATGGTGAGCGGTGTACGAAGTTCGTGGACCGCAAGGGCGACAAATGTTAAGTCATGGTCATCGCGTTCGTAGTGCCTGGTTCGGTCGAACATCGCAAGCGTGACTTCAATACCATTGGCATCATCTTTGCTGTAATGCGCAGCCATGTCGAATTGTTTACGCGCTCCGTCTTCTTTAGTACGGCGAACGCGCTCCCAAACTTCAGTTGCTGTTACTCGTGAAGCGCTCGATTCTTTTAGCCAAGATTCAAGCGTCAGGCTGCTGACAAAAGATAAGTTAAGGACGTCATAGATGGGCTTCCCTACCGTTGCTTCGTTTGTGAGCTCAAAATAATCAAGTGCTGCTTGGTTAATAAAGCTCACCGTTTGCTCTTTTCCAAGAACAATAATCGGTAGTGCAACGGTATGCGCGAGTGTTTCAAAAAAAGTGCCCGATGTTGTTTGCGCATAATTTGCGCTCGCGCTGGCGCTCCCTAAACTGTAAATATTTGTGGCAAGACTTTGTAGAAAAGCCCGGCTGGGTGCCACTAAGCCATTTGGGTCGGGCGCTTCAACGTTTGATTCTGTTCGTGTGACTAATAAAATAGCCTTACTCAAAAAATCAGTTGCCTGCAGTGCGTAACTAGCGACAATTTTACCTACAATCACCGAAAGCGCTAGGCATACCGCCCCAACAGACAAAGCGAGCATGATACCGTTGACAGGCAGAAAATTATTACCAACGACCCATAATACGACAGCTAAAAAGCTGCTCGTGAGCGACAGAAGCGTAACGCGGAGCCATATACTTTCTTTGAGAGGGGCGAGAAACGGTAACATTAGGGCTTGTAGCTTACGGCACTGTCGCTGGCGACTAATGTCACCCACGTTTGGCCACGGTTAAGTTTCATGGGGAACCCATTTTTATCGGTTAAAACGTACATCGCATTTCCATCTGCGCGACTCCACTTGCCAACGCTGACGATACCATCTTGAAATACATAAAGATTGCCCGAACCGGTCGTTCGGTATGAGCTGTGATACCCGTCGTTATCGAGTCCATAAGTCGTGACAAGAACGACGACCGTCTTTGGATTAATTTGTTTCTTTGTTTGTAAATCTTTTGCGAGCACATTGTGTGGTTCGCCTTCTTGCAAGCGTAAATAGCTGTTTGTCGATGAATCGTACGTAAATCGCGGGCTGTATGTTGGCCCCGAAACGCTCAGGTCAATAGTCGCGGCGGTCGGAGTTTGCTTAACATCGTCTTTGCGCTCCCAGCTGGTAAAAGTACTTTTAGTGTACTTTTTTGCCGTATTAAGGGCGTCAAGCTTAGTAAAGTCGGTATACACGTTGTGCGGTGCTGCGCGGCTGCTGATGCGCTGATATGAGCTGCCGTTGGCAAACTGGTCGAGGTCTTTTACGCCGAGTGCTTTAATTTTGGCGAGTGCGTCAGGGCTGCCACCCACGTGTCCGTATGAAGCGTCAAACATTTTGGCCCATTCTACGTAGTATGGGCGTGCGCTTCGTACTGGTCCAAGGTAGTCCGGCCGTGTCTCTTGGAAAAGTGCGAGGAATCGTGTTATGCCGCCCTCGGCGATAGCTTCAAACACTATGCCTGCTTGGTCTAGGCCGCTTTGCGGGCGTGCGTCGGGGCTGTTTTCAATCATTACCCCTGTTACGGGGCGCGAGGCAGATTCCTCGCTGGCCACCTCGACACCGGTTAGTGGTGAGTATATTTTGGCTTTTTCGACCGTTTTTGTTACTTCAACGGTTGTTGAAGCTGTAGGAGCCTGAGCCGGCTTTTTGCTAAACCACCAATAAGCTCCGCCAGCTGCAATAATGGCAGCAAGAATGCAAAGCACGATAATGATAGTGCGTTTTTTATCATTTGGTTTAGATGTTTTAACAACAAACTTGCCTGGTGTTTGTGCTGCAGCTGGAGTCTGTGGTTGGTCTGTTGGTTCTGCAACTGGAGGTAGCTCTTGGTCGCTTGAATTACCAAAGGCAGAAAGAACCTCGTCGTCTGATACGGCGGGAGTTATAGGTGGGTTTGGTTTTTTTGGTGTTACCGGCTTGAAGTTATCTAACACGCCTTTTCTCTCTTATTGTGCTTACGTTTATTGTAGCACGAATTACGAGAGGTTTTGGATGGCTTTTTCGATACGATTGAGTGATGTTTCTTTGCCAAGAACTGCAAGGCTTTCGGCAAGATTTGGGCTAAATGGCGCCCATGTGGTTGCAATACGCGTAAGGCTAAACAATACGCCAGGTTTTTGCCCCGTTTCCTCTAGTAGCTGATTTAACGCAGTTTGAATTTCATCGGCAGTAAATGTCGTATTTTCGAGCTTTTTGGCGACCGTTTTCAGCAATCGTACAAGTTCGCTGTGCTCAATCTTTTTTAGTTGCTTGTTATCTGTAATGAGCGATAAATCTACGACGGGTTCGTCAAAGAAGAATGAAGTAAGTTCAGGAAGTTCGGCAAGGTATTTTAAGCGTTCTTGCACAAGACCGAGTACGCTCATTTTGTATTCCTCGCTCGCGGCATTTGCGGACTCAGGCCAGTAGTCAGTACTTCTTTTGTATAAATCTTCAAGACTAAGTGAGCGAATCCAACTTCCGTTCATCCATAGCAGGCGTTGTTCGTCGAATCGGGCACCTGAATGTTGCACGCGCTCAAGACTAAATTTTTTAATAAGTTCGTCACGTGTGAAGATTTCCTGCTCGGTCCCGTCGTTCCAGCCAAGGCTAGCGATAAAGTTAATCATTGCCTCTACTAAGTAGCCTTCACGAATATAGTCGAGTACGTCTTTAGCGCCATCACGCTTACTGAGCTTCTTTTTGCCGTCTGGCCCCATTATGTGCGGCATTGTAGCCATAACTGGTGGGGTAAGCTCCAGCGCCTCATACAGATTAAGGTAGTTTGGAATACTACTTAAGAACTCTTGCCCGCGAATAATGTGCGTGACTTCCATTTCTGCGTCATCGACAATGTGTGCAAAGTTGTACGTTGGAAATCCATCACTCTTTATTAAGACGAAATCATCAATTACTTCGGGACCTGTCTTTAACTCGCCCATTACTGCATCTAACCGCGTGTATGATTTTGGGTCAGCCTTAAAACGGAGTGGTTTTGTGCCATCCCAGGCGGATGGGTTTTCGGGGCGATGGTTTCGGTACAAAAAAGGTTTTCTTGCTTTTTGGGCAGCTTCACGAAACGCTTGGACTTCTTCGCTTGTGTATGGGTCGGCATACGCGCGGCCCGAATCAATAAGTTTTTGAGCCCATGCTTTGTACGTTTCAAGGCGTTCGCTTTGTCGGTATGGTCCATACGCTCCAGGTTTATCGGGTCCTTCGTCGTAATCGAGTCCGAGCGCCTTGAGCGATTTCATGATGTGCTCGTCCGCACCGGCAACTTCACGAGCTTGGTCAGTATCTTCAAGGCGTAAAATAAAGTCGCCATTATTTTGTCGTGCTAATAACCATGCAAAAAGCGCGGTACGAATACCGCCAACATGGATGTAGCCTGTTGGACTTGGAGCAAAACGAGTTCGAATTTTCATGCTTTAGCTATTGTAACAGAGATAAGCCAAAGGCTTACATAGAAGCGGCCATAGCCAACACCTGTTCGGTTGAAAGCGAGCTACTGCCAACTAAGGTGTACCAAATACCGTTATCTATCCACGCGGCGTTGTTGCTATCCATGACGTACACGGTAAGCCCCTTATCGTTGTATGTTTGGTAGCGCATGTTACTTTTGCTTACGTAATTTGCAAGCAAGGCTTCATTACTCCAGGTGCTTGGCTTTTGAACAATTTTAAAGTTTCGGTCATCACTATTCGATTTATATGAAACAACGATGACGTTTTTTTCGTAGGTAATTGGACCGTTAAATGCATAGCCCGCAGGGGTTGTGCTCGGGATAGTCCCCTTAAAGCCGGCTTGCGATGCTGCAATGCGCATGCTCACGTTTGGAATACGTTGATACGCAAAAAAGCCGCTCAGAACGATTATCGATAAACACGCTGCGGTAATCGCGACGACTCGTGGGCTCACGCTTAGCGCATCGGCAACTTTTTGGTGTAACCGACGTTTTTTTGGCGGGATAGCCAGGTGAGCATTTGCACCGGCTAACGGATGCGTAAAGCTCTGCTTAGTGGTGGGGTGCGCGCTGGTTGTGTGGGTAGTGATTGGTGGCGCGCTTGGCATAGGCGCGGCTTCTGCAACTTTTTCACGGGCGACTGCAATTGGTTGTGTAACTACAGGTTTCGGAGCATGGTTAGTACTCGCAAAACGGGTTACCGCATGGCTTTGTTTGGTCGTTTCAGCACGAACTTGGCGCTCGGCCGGAGTTTTGCTTAGAATTTTGCGGCGCATTTCGCCAACTGATAATTCTCGTTTCGGCGTACTCACTGCACTCACTGCTTTTGCCGGTTTTGCCCCAGGGCTAGGCTTTTTAACGATATGACGTGCAAGCGTTTGTGAACGTTGCTGTTTTTTTCGGGACTGCAAGGTACTTGAAACTGAGCTTTCAAGTTTTTGCTTTGGGCGTTGAAAACCGTCGATTACTCCGCTGGTTGCTTTGGTTACAATGGGTTGATTTGTATCTGTTTTTGGCACATCTGCGTCAGCAACAATTCGCCCTGTAAGAGCGTCGTATTTTCGGCCGTTGATTTCTATAATTGTTTTCGCTGCCACCTTGTTTTCGTTCTTGTTCAAGTTCTTATATGTAATAGTAACGCTTTTATTACAACTACCGCAAGTATTTTGCGTATTCTACACTTTTGGTACCTAGTTAAAACTGCTAAAACGTGCGACAATGAAAGTCGCATCCAAATTATGGAATTTCTAGAACCCAGCGAAAAAAAAGCTCGCACCATACGATTATTTATAGGCTACGCGTTATTGGCGGTAGTAGTAGGACTGACGACTACAATTTTAGTATTTCAAGCGCAAGGCTTTGGCTACGACCGCGATAAAGGTGTTACGAGAAATGGGCTACTATTTATTGATGCTAAGCCGGCTTCGGCTGCAATCACCCTTGACGGTACAACGCTAAGCGACAAAACAAATGCGCGTATTAATTTAAGTGAGGGCGCGCATACCGTAAAGCTCAATATAGATAAATACCGTGAGTGGACCAAGCAGTTCACTATAGAGGGTGGCGAGGTAAAGTACTTGCTGTACCCTCGCCTATTCCCGAAAGATATTCCGCTTGGCGTTACCCGAGTATTGCCGCAAGCACCTGCGTGGGCCAAGCAAAGCCCTGACCGGCATTGGCTGGTGTATCAGCAAACTGCTAACTCTGCCGTTTTAGCAGTTGCCGATTTATTAAAGCCTACTGAAAACCCAGTCATCACTGCCCTACCGGCAACGGTGCTTCCGAATGAAAATGGTAATTATGGCACCCTTAAGCCCGCTGAATGGTCAGACGACAATAAGCACTTGTTAATTCAACAGACATTGCCGAGCGGAGCCACAACCTACGTTATGTTTAATCGTGAAAAGCCAGATGAAAGTCAGAACATTACCAAGACGCTGAGCTTAACAGCAGACCAACAACTGACACTCCGAGATAAGAAATTCGACAAGTATTATGTATTTTCGTCGACAAAGGGTGAGCTACGCAATGCAACTATAAAAACCAATACTGTAAGCGAACCGTTTCTAACTGGTGTGGTTAGTTTTAAATCTCATGGCGATGACATAGTGTATTACGTTACTTATGTTGGCGCAAAAGATACCGAGGCGAATTTGGTGGTGCTTGTTGATCAAAAAAACAGATTCAACCTTAAGCCAATTCCTCGTGAAACAAGGGGTAACTACCTACTTAATCTTGCGAAGTTTGATGGGGATTGGTTTTACGTTGCGGGTTCAAACAGCAATCCGCTTGTGCGTATTTATAAAAATCCGCTTGCACGCGTAAAAGCAAATTCTACGACTCAGGCTTTACCGCAAGTGAGCTTGCGAATCGACAACCCGCAATTTGTGTCATTCTCTGAAAACACTCGCTTTATAGCCGCGCAGTCTGGCAAACAGTTTGTTGTGTTTGATGCAGAGGACGCTCGCGTATATCGTTACGAGATGCAACTCAATATCGCCAAAGAACAACAAGCAGTTTGGATGGATGGCCACCGGTTAGTCGCAAATAGCGATGGCCGCATATTTGTCTTTGATTTTGATGGCGCAAATGCGCAAAACCTTGTTTCGAGCATACCTGCGCTCAACGCTTATTTTGATCGCGACTACGAATTCTTGTATAGCTTTGTTCAGCAATCTGATGGCAAAGTTGCCTTTCAGAACGCTCGACTTGTACTACAATAACCAGCCGAATAGTCGTTGGAATAAACTCACTGAGTTGCCAGGCACTACAGCTGTTTGTGGCACATCTGCCGTGGGGTCTGCTGTAACGTTATCGTTTACATTTGGGCTTATTTGGTCGGCAACCATAATCAGTCGGTTGACGTTACTGCCTGGTGGATCACAGGTAATAAGTGTCGCAGTCGCAGTGCGTTCGTTTGGCCCCAGCACTGAGACGTCGCTTGGCTTCACAATTTTTCGCTCGAATATTTTGTACGTGTAGCGTTTACCGTTGTAGTTCATCATAAAAGTGTCGCCAACTTGAAGCCGATTGAGCAATACAAAGGCAAACTTGTACTTCCCGTTGTTAAAAATATTACTCGATGAATGCCCAACGACTACCACGTTGCCGTTTTGCCCTGGCTTGGGGCTTGTGGCGTAGTGCACGGCACCGTTTTCTAGGCCATTCTGCACGGCTTTTTCATCGATGGTGTCAACGTACACCATGGGTATTTCTAAGTTAATTTTGGGAATAATAATTTTCGGTTCTGGGCCCACGACGACGTTAGCGCTTGGGTCTACAATGATTTGCGTACTGCTGACTTCCCTACTTGGAGTAATGAGCGGCGCAATAAATTTTTCGTTGAAGAAGCCAAACATAAAAATACCAACGACAATAAGCCCCATGCTTAGCCCAAAAATAAGTGACTGAAAGTGGTGCTTTTTCTGCAGTTTCCCTCGCGCCGTTACGGTGCCTAAAATATTCGATTTAATGTCAGAAACGCTACGAGTACCTTGAACGTTTTGCTCGACGCTCCCATTGGTAGCCTGGGCTTTAATACTCTGCTGAACTTGACTGTCTTCAGGTGGTTGTTTTACGGCTGGTTTTGCACTGTGCTGCCGCCGAGTCGCACGTGCGTGGTTAGCGTAAAATTCTTGCCAGACCTCGTGCTTTTCAGCGTCGGGTAAGTTTTGGTAGTAGTTGTGCCATGCGGTTTGAATTTCGGCTAAACTTTTTCCGGAGCTCGAAAGTTCTTGCATGTATTTTTGGTGCTTTGAATGCACTCCTGATTCGGCAATTTCAGCAATTTCTTCTTTTGCTACAGGCTCTTCAGTATACAGCGCAGCAACTTTAGCACGAATAACCTGCGCCGCTTGGTTGGCTTGTGGCTGTGCTGGTTCGCCAGGTTGTTCCTGCGGAAGTGGCAATACGTTGTTTGGCTCAGACATTGTGCGAGATAGTCTTGTTAGGTGTTTTGTTACTAGCTCTTATTATAGTACAATTACCCCTGGTTTACCTACTTGTACATTGTTTATGTAATAGCTTGTGCCGCGATGGTGGAATTGGTAGACACGCTAGACTCAAAATCTTGTGAGCATTCGCTCGTGCCGGTTCAAGTCCGGCTCGCGGTACCAGCTAGAACGTAAATTAAAACCCCTTTGCTTACAAGGGGGTTTTAATTAATAGGCTAACGAATAATTGACAGCGCCCGAGCTAAACCAGGTCTTTCTTTTGGAGTGTGGAGTTTAACCCAAGGGAGCTTATAGGTACCAAGCTCGCCAATAAGCGATTTTCTGAGCACGCCAAACCGAGTTCTGATTGTTTCATCGTCTGTACCGACGAATAGCGCGTGCAAGTTTCCTCGTGTGAACTGCGTGTAATCAATGCCTAGTTCGTAAGAAATAGTCCGCACTAATTTTTCCGCAGCAATAACTTTGGTTTGCGGAGGGTATTCGTTAGCGTCTTCGTTTCTTTTTTTCGTTTTTGCTTGTACCGGAATAACTGACTGCCCGGTGCGAATGTCTACAATATTTATGTCAAAACGAGGGTTTTTGCCGTCGCTCGTCGCCTGGGCTAGCGTTCCTTTATCTTGCCATGTGAACGCTGGAAGCGCTAGAAGCCCCTTGTTGGTGATGTCGGTGTGCAGTAGTCCTGCAATAATCACTGCTTCGTTTGCACGGCCGACAATTTGTGGTGCATCATGAGGCGAACGCTGCAAAGACTCGGTATCTTCAACTTCTTGCGCTAAATCGAGCAGGTCGAGTGCAATATCGCTCAGACCAGCTCTAAGTGTGTCTTGTGACATATCGCTTACAGTTGCTGGTAGCGCATATAGGGGCAAACA
>CAZPLH010000004.1:15707-24181 GCA_964587465.1 uncultured Candidatus Saccharibacteria bacterium
CAACTTTGCTTCAAAGTATTTAAGGTCTTTAGTTTCGGGCGCGTCTAAAATACGCTCGAGCAATTCTTTCGCAGTAGCTTGGTTAGTTTCCCAATCATCGCCAGGAAAATGGAGATTGATTTCGGCAAGCGCCGATGCAGCGATATAGTTGTGCGATTGGCGGGTGCTCGTCCCTAAATTTTCTGCTATTTCAGCAAGTGCTTCACGGCTATCATGGGCCGTGCCGCCCATTGTCATGTAATCATTAAAATAGGCGCCAATACGTTTACGGCGCGCTTCGCGTTGCTCATTGGTTTCTTCGCCGAATGGTCGCGAATAATATCCGCCGCTCGGAGCAATATTCGTGTCGAGCATAATGCCTATATTATAGCATAAGTACTATAAAAAAGCAATGAGCTGTTTACAACCAGCCGGTTTTTTTGAACGCGTAAATTATAAGTGCTGAAATACCACTTGTAGCGGCGATTATGCCTAAAAATGCTAAGGCGTTATTTTGGAATGGGACAGGTACGTTCATACCAAAAAAACTACCAACAATGGTTGGGATGGTAAGCACTACCGTAAGTGTGGTTAGCAGCTTAATCTGGCGATTAAGGTTGTTCGTGGCAATGTTGCTGTAAGCCTCGCGGATGTTAACAATTGTTTTTAGGCTGCCCTTAATACTATCAATTAACTGCCCTGCCGTCAGGATAATATCTTCAATTTGTTCTTTGTCGTCGTTGTAGAACCGCAAGTTTTTTCGTGGATTTGACAGCGTTTGAAGCACGACGTTTGTGGGCACAAGGTCGCCGAGCATCTCGTTTAAGATATCTTCAATTTCCACGAATTGTACGAAGTCTTTATTGCTTACTCTAGCAATGCTGAGGCTACTGCGCGCTGTCCGAATTTTTCGATTTATAGCATTCAATTGTGTGGCGTACGTTTCGAGTACAATTTCTAAAATATCAAGTAATGTACGCGCGCGGTCCGTTGTGTCCACGTCTGGGCTTTTGCGTATAAATTGCTCGAGCTCACTACATGGTTCGGCACCAAGGCTCAAAAAGAAGTTTGCCCCAACCGCCAGCAGCATAGGCGCAGTCGTGACGCGGCCATCATTCGATTTTCGGGCAAAGCGACAAAAAACATAGGTTGTGCCGTCTTCACTTTGCAAACGAGGCATCTCATCTATGTCGAGCGCGTCATGCAAAAGGTCTTGTTCTATAGAAAGTTCACGCACCAGTTTGTGCTGGTCGTGTTCGGACGGATTTATGGCATGCACCCACGAACCGGCCTTAAACTTGGTGGTTGTTTCTAGATTGTGTGTTTTTGCGCCTCGGTAGTAATAAGAAATCATTGACCCTATGGTAACAGAGATAAAACTAAACTACCACGCAACTTCCGTTATGGCAGTCGCCAATGCTTCGAGCGGTTTGGCAGGATTTTGCATCCACCAAACACTTGCGGCAGTAGCGACTTTTAAGCGCCATTTGTCGGGTTCTGATTCAAGCGTCGTAACAATGACATCCCCGTTAACAGCGGTAATGACAGAGTTAAATTGCTGTGTGATTATGTGCGCTTGGTGTATTTGCGTTAGCTCAGAAAGTGCTTTACATAAGTTTGGTAGGCCCATGTCGAACGTTATGGCTGTCTGGTATTTTACACTTATAGCAAATTTTTGTAGTTGAGCAATGCTGAGTACTACTAATGTGTATTCGCGGTCTAATAGCGACAGGGCGGTGTTAGCAAAGTAATCTACCGCATCGCGCGTATAAATGTGTAACCCTGGCATTTTGCTGGCTAGTTTTTCCAGTACAATAGCCGTTTCGCTATTTCGGCCAATGTCACCTGCAAACAACGTTGCATCCGCCCATGCGCAGTAACTTTGTAGCGGAGCGAGCGCGTCACCACTAAAGCTACCACTAGGTGTACTCGGGGCGAGTTCAATGCCAAGGGGAAGCTTACCGCCGATGAGTTTGCGCGTTTTGTCGGGCATGACAACTTTTACGGTGCCTGCCCCGCTCTTTTCAGCGAGCATAAACGCTTCGCCAGGTGCCGCTATGGCGTGAGAGTTACCGCCAATGATTAGCAGTTTACCGGCAAGTGCTTTTTGTTCGGGTCGGCTCCACAGCAAGTCTTCAAATAACGGTTTAGAATATGATTGTTTCTGCCAGGGCGTATCCATTGCCGTCACTTTCTAGCCGGTAAGCTAAGTTTTTACGTTCAATGACTATGGGCCAATGGTGCTGTATTGCAACTTTTTGCAGGTCTTCGTCGGGGTTAAAGGCAATCGGGTTTTCTACTAGCTCAAGCATGCTAATGTCGCCTTTGCTGTCGCCAACGGCATAGCTGCTCTTTAAGTCTATACCCTTTTCACCCGCGTAAGCTTTTATCATTTCAGCTTTACGCCCAACAACAAACCGCTCGTATTTGCCGGTGTAGTTTCCTTTTTCATCACGCTCGTACAGCATGCCGATGCAATCGTCGAACCCATAGCGCTTGGCAAAAAGCTCTGCAATTTCTTGTTGCGAGCCGCTAATTGCAAGTAAGGTATAGCCCTGTTCTTTCAGGCTTTTAACCAGTTGCGCTGTATAAGCGTATACTTTGTGTCCCGAGCGCGCGACAACACGGCGTGCGGCAAGTTCAAGTTCTTCGGGCTTAATGCGTGTGATGTGGTCGGTGATTACTGCTACAACTTGGCTTTCGTATTCGTGCCACGTTGTCTTAAGTCCGCGCCAATCAACAAAAGCTTTTTCGAGTGCTATGCTCGCTTCGCTGTCTAGTAGTTGCTGGTCTTTCAGCTCAAATACAAGCTCATGGAATAATTGCCAACGAAACAATGTTCCGTCTATGTCTACGGCGGCCAGTTTTTTAGGCATACGGGTCTACCTCTATAACTTCGTGCGAAAGTAAGTTGTCTTTATCGTCAAAAACAAACGTTCCTTTAAGACTTTTGCCGGCAATCACGTGTGGCATCCAATGCGGGTCGTCTTGCCACATAGTTTCATACGGGATGTCGTTTATAGTGAACCACTGCGGTCGCATTTCTTCTGTTTCGGTGGGCTCACCCTGCCATTCTGTAGCCACGAATACGTAGGCGTACAGCTCAAGTCCGACTTTTTCGTCTCCGCTATTAAAATCGAGCTCGGCTACCTTGGTGTACTTAGTTGGCGTAACTCCAATTTCTTCTTGGCATTCCCGAATCATTGCTTGTTCAACTGTTTCACCTGGTTCTAGTTTGCCGCCCACTCCGTTCCAGTAGCCTTCGCCAAAGCCACGTTTTTTCATGGCTAAAAGCACCTCGTTGTCGCGGCGCAAAAGTAAAAGAGTCCTCCGAGTATCACTCATACATCTAGCGTATACTGTTTTACCCCTGAAATCTACAAACTCTGTAATTTTTTGAGGAGTAATTCGGCTGTCATAATGGAAGCTTTTTTTAATGCTGCGTCGTAATCGCCAACAGTCATAAGTTCTTCGAAGCGTTCGGCCGTGATGTCGAGCCGTCCGTCTGGGTTTGAAAGCCACATAACAGTGTCCTTATTGTCGAAAGCCCATTGCAAGCTTTCAATGCCTTCGTCAATACGCTGGCGTAGGGCTTTTTGGGTATAATTTCTTCTTTCGATTCTTTTGTGCCATTGGCTTGGTATAGTGCAAATGACAATGACCTTGCATGCTCTAAAGCCCAAACCGCGCAGCGTTTCTACCTCGCCACTCAGGGTCGGTAAAACATTAAACGTGCCCGCATAATCTTGCAGCGTTGTGCCATACAAATAGCCTGTCGTCGGGTGCTCTTTAAATTGTATAAGTTCTTCTTTGCCCTTAGCGCTAAATATTCGCTCACGCGATTTTTTGGTATTGGGCAAAAAAGCTCGGTAAGTTGTGTCGTTCGCGGTATTGCCTGTTGCGGGGCGCGTAGTGAAGCCGCTTGCTCGGTGTATGTCATCTGAAGTGCCGAAGAGCTCGATTGCTCGTTCGATTACCGTGTCTTTGCCCACTGCGCTAATGCCAACAACAGGCACGATGGTTTTTTCGGCCAAAATTGAGCGTGCTTCAGGGCCCAGGTTTGGGTTTACAGGCATGAGGCTACTAAATTTCTATGCTTACCGGGCAGTGGTCGCTGCCCATAACATCGGCATGTATTTGAGCGTTTTTAATACGGTTTGCAATGCTTTTGCTGGCCATCCAGTAGTCAATACGCCACCCGACGTTACGCGCTCGTGCATTAGCCCAGTGCGTCCACCAGGTGTAATGGCCATTGCCGGTAGGTGTAAATATGCGGAACGTATCTAAAAAGCCGGCGGTAACAAAATTGTCGAAGCCTTCACGCTCTTCGTTGGTAAATCCGTGTTTACCAACATTTGGTTTTGGGCTGGCTAGGTCGTCTTCAGTATGCGCAACATTCAAGTCACCACACCACAACACTGGTTTTTTATTTTCAAGTTGTTTCATATACGCCAAAAAAGCGGGGTCCCAGGTTTTGTGGCGAAGTTCCAAGCGACTTAAGTCGCCCTTGCTGTTAGGTGTATACACGGTGGCTACATAAAAATCGTCAAATTCAGCAGCCATTACACGACCTTCAGCGTTTGGGTCACCGTATTCGTCGCCTGTTACGCCGTATTCGTCAATAATGTCTTGCGGAAAGCCGTTGATTACTTGGAGTGGCTCGGTCTTACTAAAAATAGCCGTACCACTGTAGCCTTTTTTTACGGCGCTGTTCCATGCTTCGTGATAGCCCGGTAAATCGATTTCTACTTGGTCGCGTTGAGCTTTTGTTTCTTGTAGGCACAAAATGTCTGGGTCGTGTTTTGCCATAAAGTCTTGAAAAGCACCTTTGTTTAGTACCGCTCGTATGCCGTTCACGTTCCAGCTATACAGTTTCATCGGACTCTCCTTCATCATTAGTATCCTTAGTGCGTGCATCCAATAAACGGCGTGCTACAACAAATCCACCCGCAGCAATCGCAAAAATACTTGCCGTAATGCCTAGTGCGGTGCCAAGTTCTATTTGTGGTTTATCTTCAGGGCTGTTAGTCATGGATTTCTTTCATGTTCTTCAGTTGCAGCTGCACGAATAGTGTCTGCTTTGACGGCGATTTCGCCGAGCGCTAAACCAGGAGCAACGGCGATTTCGCCGCTCCTCACACTATGTGCGTATTGAGCAAGGTCATCGATAAGATCGGCAACATCTGCCAACTTATCTTCTGGGTTTTGGCCGCGTTCTCGCAGATCAACAACAGCTTTATCTTGTTGGTGAGGTGGTACGAAGAATCGCAGACGGTGTTCTCCCATAGGGGGTATTGTAGTACACGACAAAAAAACCTGCCACTACTGGCGGTTTTGGTTAAAGCGACAAGCTAAGAGTTATTGCCCGTCGGGCGGGGTCCGAAGACCCCGCCCGAGCGGAAGTGCTAGTTGCTGGACTTGCCCGTTGCCGGCACGGTCACGTTCGACCCCTGCGGAACCGGCAGCACCGTGATGTCGCCCTTGGCGATCGCCTGAGACAGGAGATCGAGCTGCTTCTCGGTGAGCTTGTTCTTCTGGTAGTCGATGTAGCCGTTCTGCCCGAGCACGGCCACGATCGCCTTGATCGAGTCGAGCTCAGTGTTGACAGTGGCGTTGCGCTGGAGCTGGGCGTCGTTCTCGGCCTTCGCGATCTCGCGACCGGTCAGCGAGTCCTTCAGAGCTGCCGACTCCAGAACGGGCTTGTTGACCGTGAGCCTGAAGTCGACGAAGAAGTTCCCGCCGCTGAGCTGCTGGGCGAAGATCGGGAGCTGCTTGGCCATGTCGGCCTCGAAGTTCCCGCGCCCTGTGCCGTTGTAGATGTCCAGGTAGGTGCTCTGGGTGTCCTTGGCGGCAGCCGAGGAGGCGGCGCTCTGGATGGCCTGCTCGATGTAGACGTCGAGCATCGCGTTCCAGCCGTCGTAGTTGTCCCCCTCGATGTAGGCGAAGTGCCCGTTCCACTGCTTGAGACCGATCTTCTCGTGGAACGTCTTGAGGGTCCCGCAGTCGGTGTTCAGCGAGAACGTGGCCACTCCGCTGATGAGCAGTGTGACGTTGTTCTTGACGATCTTGACCGGAGCACCGTCCGCGCCTTCGTCGAGCGAGAACTTGTAGGTGCGCTCGCCGGCCGGGTAGTAGTAGAAGTCGTCGCCGACTCCCGTGAACTCCTGGTGCGACGGGCCGAAGCAGTCGATGTAGGACTTGCTGGTCGGGATGATGGGGTTGTCCTCGTAGTGGACAGCCGCTTCACCGGGCGACGTGCTGACCTGCGAGCACCCGGACAGAACCGGGACCGCAATCAGTGCGACGATGATGCCTGCGAGCTTGACGTTCACGAGATCTCCTTGGGGTGGTTGTTGATCCAGACTTGGATCGGGTCTGCATACTCGGACGGGACAAGGACTGCCGGGTCTTCCAGCAGGTCGCTCATCAGGGTGTTCGCTTCGTTCAGCGCTTGTCGTTGTGCGATGATGTGCTTTCGGATCTCGGGGTTGATGTCCTCGAACCGGAGCAAGTCGGGCGCTGTACGAGCAAGGTACGCCTGCATACGGCGTCTGCCCAGGTACCTGGCCAGCACGAAGAGTCCGAAGACAATCAATGCGGGCAGCACCACGAACAGGATGCCAGCCTCAACGCGTGCCATGGCTAATCCATCCTTAGTGTGCCGGTACTGTGCTTCCCGGATCACAAACTACTTACTTACATAAGCAATAAGTACTTCTGCGATCCAGAAAATGTTCGACGGTACCGAAAAATAGAGGTGCGAAAACAACACTGATTAATCAATGACCTTCAAAAATAGCAAGAAGCGTCTATCTTGTAATACAAAAAGTTGTTTCACAAAATCTATAGCTTCCTGACTCACTAACTAAGCACCAACAATTTGATGCGTACTTTATTGAGCCAGAAAATGTTCACATAGGTGGATTTCTCTTAGCTTGTCAATGTGCCTGATTCGTGGGCTTCAGTTGAATCCTCACGTTTCAGTAAGACTAACTATAGTACATCGCAAAGGATTTGTCAATTTTTATTTTTTCTGGGGGGGGGCGCTGGGTGACGCGCCCCCACCAGGGTGATGAACCTCACCGAGCAGAGGGCTTGGGTGCCGTTGCCATGCGGGGAACGGTGGCCAGGTGTCTGCGCTGGTTCGTCGCGCAGTCCGTTCTGGGTGCGGTCGCCATTTTGGCGATTCGCTTGCGGTGTGCCATCAGCTAAACCTCCTTCCCCTCTACGGGCATCTGCCCGATGAAGAGCAGTAGCCAGAGGAGTGCCAGCCAGCCCAGCACGTAGGCGCTGTCAGAAGCGGTCATGGTGCCCGCCCTTCAGCCGACGTGCGCAGGGGCGGACTGTGGCGTGAACCGCCACGTCTTGCCGCAGCGCATGCACGTCTGCACGGCTTCGCCGTTCTCGATGGTGCTGCGTCGTTCGGCATGTACGAAGAAGCAGGTCATACGCTTCAGCAGCTTGTGCACGTGCGTCTCCTTTGCTCGAGTGAATGTTCGGTCAATCGGTCTTTAAAAAACTCAGACGACTATTTGTATTAGACTATAAAATTTTCGGTGCTACAAGTTTTTAAGTGCTCGGGCAGTGTCACGGCTGGTATCACGCGCTTTGACACTCTGACGTTTGTATGGCTTTGCGCAGAGAAATCTTATATATTTTGGCTTGATTTCTCTGGCTCGGCATATATTTTCGCTCACGCTCAAATAGCGTATTTTAAAATATGACCAAAATCTCTAGCGAGATTTTAATGCGCGATCGACATCACGCATCTCGTCACGTTTTTTCAAAACCTGACGTTTGTCATATTTTTTCTTACCTTTTGCGGTAGCGATTTCGATTTTTATAAAACGCCCGCGGGTGAGTAGCTTGGTTGGCACAATGGTGAGCCCTTGCTCTTTTGCACTTTGCAGCTGCGCAAGCTCACGTTTTTTAACTAATAGTTTGCGAGCCCGCGTCTGTGAATCGCTTGGTAAATGCGCGGCATTTGTAATATGGGGGGTTATGGTGGCGTTATTGAGCCACAGCTCGCCGTCTTTAATATTTACAAAAGCGCCTTTAAGATGCCCACGCCCCATGCGTAAACTTTTCGTCTCTGCCCCGCTAAGCACGATACCTGCGGTGTAAGAGTCCTTTAAATCGTAGTCAAAGCGCGCCCGAGCGTTACTAATTGTTTTTGCAGGGGCTGCTTTTTTGTTTGCCATAAGTAGTATTGTACAACAGGGGTAAAATATTGACAAATATAAAAAAACTGCTAAAATAATTATTATGAAAAATACTTCGGTATTACCCGAGCAATTAGCTCAGTATGATGACGAAATGCTGGCAGAAGCCCGTCAAAAAGTTGCGGGTCTATCTGCAAGTCGGCTTCGTGAAAATGACAATCCATACGTGGTCACTTTGCCCGATGGCCGTCAAACGACATATGACTTTTTTACACCACCAAAAGGATACACGGACTTCCCCGCCGAAGAGACACTGGTGCACTTTCAGCCAAT
>CAZPLH010000005.1:0-23628 GCA_964587465.1 uncultured Candidatus Saccharibacteria bacterium
CTATGAGCCAGACGATGGTCCATTGACTGAAGCGCAACTTGCCGCGCTGAAAAAAGATGTTCAGGCGCGTTTCCCAAGGGGCAAATTGCTAGATCGAAAGAGCCTATTCAACGATGACGCTTCACAGCCAGGATCATGACTCAACGCAGGCGTAAACAGACGGTAAATATGCGATTCCAAAATCGTTTCTGCAACGCCCGATTCACTTGGATGAGTGCTGAGGAACGCGCATGGGAGTACATGGCTCCAGTGGGTCGGGAATTTGGCAGCCCTGACTATGAGCGGCTAGCACAAGAAGATTTAGAACAAGTACAGGCCAACCTCGCACGTTTGATTTTGAAGTGCAGCAGAACACCGGGAACTGTCCCTGAATCTACAACTTTCAGAGCCGACACGATCAATGTCCAAATGGCGCTTCGGGAGCTTGGACACGAAGTCGCCTTGGATACTGCGGCCAGGGTTTGGATGCACTATTCCAATTCTCTGTGTGCAGGCTGGATGTCAGGTGCGCAATCCCAGGTGTCTGCGCGAGTTTGCATTGCGACCTATTGCTGGACAGCCCCCCAAGATCCTCCTGGACCGGGAAGATGGGTATCCCTTCATGAACCGCCAGTCGTTGCTGCGAGCGACGATCTCAGCCGTCGCGAGCCATAGCCAATATTGGTGATTTAGACCACGACCTGACTAACTGACGCCCGCTACCCGCATGGACCCGAAAATAATTCTGTTTCTGGATTTCGATGGGGTGTTACATCCAGACCCTCCCACAGTCGAAGCCCCAATGTTTTGTCGGACTGAGCTCCTCCACCAGTTTCTTCTCCAACATCCCGAGGTGGCGGTTGTCATTTCATCTACCTGGCGAAGAACACGCACACTCCTACAGTTGCAGTCGCTTTTCCCCAGTTGGGCGGATCGACTTATAGGAGCGACGCCACATAGCTTGGAATCAAACTACACCAGACAAATTGAATGTGAGGCGTGGATGCGAGAACATGCCCAGCCTTGGACACCCTGGATTGCCCTCGACGATCGTTCGTGGAACTTCCGGCCCTTTGAAAGGCGGTTAATTCTCGTGCAACGAAACATTGGGCTGACTTCAACTGATTCAGAAAGACTTTCTGAACTTGTGAAAATACTACGTCGCTGACTACGTATTCCGGAAATCACTGACCGGGGCTCCGGAAATTGTTGACCGGCCGGCTTGAATTGACCAGGGCGTTTAACAAAGTAGCGCGAAACCAGATAGAAGGCTGCTTTCGACCCTTATGTTCGACAAAATAAAGGTGCCTCACTGGAAGGCGGGTCGAGATGCAACACTCCGACAAAGTCTAGAAGCAAAATGATTTCGCGTGCCCTAGCTGCTGCCAGTTTAGGGGGAGCGCGATCCATATTATTCCAAGTAGGTAGTCGACTACTATCTGCGGGCGTGAGCCCACGAACCCTCTTTAACTCTGGTGTCTAGAGATACTTGTACGCCGTTTTCCCAAAGGCTAGCGAAATCGTCGGTACCCGACCTCAATGCGTTGAGGCGTCGCCTCCTGTCGCCGGCCTTGCTGGTGAGCTCATACGCTACGGTCGTCTCCCATCTGACGTTCTCAAGGCTGTTGTATTCAATCTTGAAAGTGGCTAACACTGGTTGTTGATCTTCGGTTAATCGACCCAACATCAATGCCAGCTCAGGACCCTTAATCGCGATTGCCGCCTCAAATACTTCTGAACCGTCAGAAATTAACGGTTGGGTTAGGTGCTTTACAAAGCGAGCTAGAGTTCTCTGACCCGAAGAAATTTCACAGTGAACAGCAACATTCAGAGCAGCCTCGCCATTTCTGTTGCTGACTTTGGATGTAACGGACAATTCAATCTGGAGCTCGGGCGTTATCCGTGGGTTCTTTATAACTATCGAACTATCATCGAGATAGTTGATTACCAAAGGCTTTCTTGCCTCACGCCTGCCATTTGCATCTGACCAGATAGAGTATGCAACAGCAAATAGCGCCAGCCCTGAGAATAGCGAAGTCACGGCTCCAAAGGTATCTCCGGACGCCCCAAGTGCAGACAAGATGTCTTTGCAGGCTGCAATCGAGCCGCTTGGGCATTCATTGCTGGACAGCAGTATTTCTTTGGCAATTATTGGTGAAACTTTGATAACTGAGTACCAAGCCAATACTGACAAAATAAAGATCAGCAATGGCCATCTAAGTCTTTTCATTTGCTCCCCTTCCTCGTCTGACTCTCTACTGCAGTCTCAATGAATGAAGGATGGCGCCGAAGCGAGTCCATCCGGATTCCTTGACCAGCAATGGCTTCAATAGCCTTTTCCGGCAAGTTACTCAAATGCACAATCTTGCCGAGTTTCTTATCGGTCTCCTCCGAAACTATGATGATGCAGTCAAGTAGATCAGCACCTTTTGGTCTTGTTATATGACCATCCGATTGAATTGCACGAAAGGCAATACGCTTGAAGTCCCGCAGCTGACGATCAAGGAATAGATCTCGGGCACCGTATTGAACCAATATCGCTCCGATGCCTCGCATAAGGACGCCATTTGCTTTTGCGGGGAGGCTAATGGTGGCTCGTGGTTGATTTGTGGGCCAAACCTCAGCCCCGGATACGTGATTCAAGAGAGCGTCAAACTCCGATACTATTCGCGTGTTGCTAGCTTGTGAGAAATGCTGAGTGAACAGCCGGTCGTACCACCAGAATCGAACTCCAGATTTATCTTCCGGTTTGAACTTTAACCAGGCCGCCACGCCGATGACCATTCCCCAAGAGGGAACCAAGTCTTGACTAGTAACGCCAAAGTTTTGCATGCAAAACTGAAGCGCTTCATCGTAGAGATTTACCCCTTCAGTCCAGAGTTCTCGAATTCTCCCCTTGTCTAGACGAAGTAAATCTCCTTGCCGAACACCTTTTGATTGTTTCTTGCCATACGTACCGCGCACCATAAGTGATATTAATTTAATCACTTCCAACTCATCGGGTGAAAGGAGACTTATCGAGTCCTTCACCTCGATCGCAGACTCCCACTCATCTCGAAGTTTGAAGCCAGTTGGATATAGCGTTGCGACCATCAGGTCGAATGCGGTCAGTGCGACTCCGGTACGGTTCAGTGTCTCAAATATTCTCGCTAATGCTTCTAAGGCGATTGTTTGGTCGAGGACAATCGCCATTACCTTATAGACTTTGGAATGAAGGCCAGGGATCCTGCTTTCACGAAGCTCCACGCATTTGCTTCTCATTGTCTGGTCAGACAAGCACTCCAGCCATTTATAAAAGTTCTGTGTATCCCAGATGTCTGTAATAAGTGCAATTTGGGCACTAGCTCTGGCTTCGATGCCCGGGTACTTCAATCGAAACTGGCTTCTCTTTTCCCAAGAAATATATTCATCTTCATCTCTTGCCAATGCATTAAAGTCAATGAAGTAGCAAAACTCCGACACATCGGCCACTGCGTGATATAGGGATGTTAAACGTTGCTGTCCGTCTAATACATAGATGTCCAGCTCAACATCCGTGATTTCAGGACCACTTTCGATAGCCCTTATAGCAAAAGGTTGCGGCCCACTTAGGAGCAGTAGCGACCCAATTGGCCATTGCCGAGACACACTGTCGAGAAGCTCCACTACCCGACTCGGATTCCAAACGAAATCACGCTGGAAGTCCGGAAGAGCTAGGCGACCAGTGCGTATGCGCTGGATCAATTGATCGATGGTGTAAGACTGCTGCTGGAAGTCCATGGAAATAATCTGTTAGCGACACTCAAACTCGCGCACTGCATGCTGACCTATCTGAGTGCATGTGGTGATACTGTGGGACGTCATGAATGTTCAAGCGCCGCCATATTCTTTACATTGATATTCTTTAGCCAAAGCTATGATAGTTGAGGTTAGGAAGCTGCCCGTACATTTACGCAGCCGCTGAGGCATTGAGTCTTTTTTTGATCAGTATTACTTCGCATGGCGTCTCATAGTTTCGAAACTCTTGAGTCATCGGTACATTTTGGACATAGCCACATGGGTTGTTAGTCAACCGGCTGCATACGTCCCATGCGTCAGACATCCGCAATCTCCCGTCAATTCGGATAGTTTGTTTGATTCTGTCGATTGCAGGCAAATCACTCCTGGAGTTGCGCGCAGCGTGCTTTTTTGTTATTCTGCGCAACACCCCTTCGCATAAATTATCAAAAGAATGATCCGTTGCCACCTGTCTACGCTCATGGGCCGGGAAAAGCTTCGCATCTCGGATGTTGCGAAAAGTACCGGCTTGAACCGCAGTACGGTCACTGCGCTGTACAACGAAACAGCCACGCGGATCGATCTCCCGGCTGTTGAAAGCCTGTGCACCCTATTCAGGTGTCAGGTGGGTGAACTGTTTGAAATTGTCCCGTCCCAACCTGAAGGTCAACCATGAGCATGGGGGGTAACCGCTGGCACGTTATTGCCGAGTCCAATTTTCCCTGGGAGCGTGAGGCGCTGGAATGGCTACGCAGCCAGCTTCCAGATCGCGATCCTTGGAATGTTTGGACCAACTTTGAATTCATTGATGACGAGGGCAAAATCAGTGAGGTTGACGCACTGGTTTTGTCACCAGCGGGCTTGTTTCTGGTGGAGATCAAGAGCCGACCTGGCACCGTGGACGGAGACGCCCATACCTGGACATGGACGACGGACGGGCGCGATTACACCTATGACAACCCACTGATCCTGGCAAACCGCAAGTCAAAACGGCTGGCCAGCTTGCTGCGACGACAACCAGCCATCTCCAAGGCCAAGATCCGTCTCCCGTTTGTTGAGCCTGCGATTTTTCTGTCCTCCACATCGCTCAGGAATCGCTTGCAGGGGATTGCAAAGACATCCACTTTCTTGCGTGGGCAACCGGGCTCTTTGAGCGACGACGGCATCATCGCGGCTCTTGTCAATGGCATCAATACCAACCCTGCCCACACAATCGATGGTCAACAGGCACGTGCCATTGCACGCGGACTGGCTGAAGCAGGCATTCGCCCATCCAACAAGCACCGGCAAGTTGGCGACTACAAACTCATCAAACTCATAGCTGAAGGGCCAGGGTTTCAGGACTGGCAAAGCCAGCACGTTAGCATCGAAAGCGTCCAGCGGCGCATACGCAGCTACACCGTGGCCAACGCTTCAAGTCCCGAAGCAAGGGCCAGTCGCGTCCGTCAAGCCCGGCGCGAATTTGAAGTCTTGGAAGGCATCAGCCATCCTGGCATCCTCAAAGTCAACGACTACAAAGAGACGGAAATGGGTCCGGCTCTGGTGTTTGACCATGACCCGAAGGCACAGCGGCTTGACCACCTGCTAACTGATCGCGGAGCCAAACTCACCGTTGACCAGCGGCTTCAATTGGTTCGTGACATCGCCGAAACACTGAAATACGCCCACGGCAAGAATCTCTTTCACCGTGCCTTGGGGCCCCAAAGCATCATGGTGTACGGCACTGATGGCACATCGATGTCACCCCGCATCATGAACTGGCAGACCGCCTCGCGCGAAGCTGCCAACCTCGACACCGTGCACCGCACAACCGGCACACAGCATGTGGAAGACTATGTTGAAGACCCTGGCTTGGTCTATCTGGCACCAGAGACCACCCGCGCCGACACCACGCACGGCCCCAGTCTGGACGTGTTTTCACTGGGTGCTATCGCCTACCACGTGTTTTCTGGGCTGCCCCCAGCAGGCTCGGTACTGGAGCTAACTGAGAAGCTGCGCATCGGCCAGGGACTACGTTTGTCCGACGTCATGGATGGTTGTGGCATGCGATTGCAAGAGCTCATCCAATTTGCCACCAGCCCGGACGTTATGGCTCGCTACGATGTGGTGCAAGGTTTCCTGGACGATTTGGTAAAGGTGGAAGATGAACTCACTTCTCCAGATCCGGAGACTACGGTTGACCCCAGTATTGCTGGTCAAGGCGACCGTTTGGAGGGCGGATTTACCGTCGTCAAGCGCATGGGCCGTGGGTCATCCAGCGATGTCCTATTGGTTCGCGAAGATGATTCACAGGAAGAGCTGATTCTCAAGGTTGCCTGTGATCTGGCCCACAACGAGCGTCTCGTCGCGGAAGGCGATGTGCTTGCAAGTTTGCGCCACCAAAACATCGTTGAACACCGTCGCACCCTTATGGTTGCAGGGCGCACAGCGCTTTTGATGCGCAGTGCTGGCCCCAAGACCCTGGCGCAAAAGATTAAGGAAGACGGCCGCCTGTCGCTGGATTTGTTGCAGCGCTTTGGCGAAGAGTTGATTGAAGTCGTCAACCATTTAGAAGACCATGG
Source organism: uncultured Candidatus Saccharibacteria bacterium (assembly GCA_964587465.1). GTDB lineage: Bacteria > Patescibacteriota > Saccharimonadia > Saccharimonadales > CAIOMD01 > JBBRSL01. The sequence continues at coordinate 6,297 of CAZPLH010000005.1, forward strand.
TGTCGCCCACCGCGATCTCAAGCCAGAAAACATTGGTATTCGCGAAGGTGCATCCAGAAAACTGCAGTTGGTGCTCTTCGATTTCTCACTGTGCCGCACTCCCACAGACAACATCACCGCGGGCACCCACCCCTACCTTGATCCGTTCCTGAGCCTTCGCAAGCCGCCCCGCTGGGACCTGTATGCCGAGCGCTTTGCGCTGGCAGTCACACTCTATGAAATGGCCGTGGGCAAGTCACCCATTTGGGGTGACGGTCAAACCTCGCCAGCCATGCTGGCCGTTGAGGCCACCATCGCCAGTGATGTGTTTGACCCGGTAACCCGTGAAGGTTTCACCGCGTTTTTCAGTAAGGGTCTAAGCCGGGATTACAAAGCCCGCTTTGACAATGCCGAAGACATGCTGCGTGCCTGGCGCGTAATCTTTGCCGAACGTCAGACCGTCCACCCGGCTCAAGCCCAAGGGTTTGATGCCATCGCCCTTACAGCCACACCCAGTACGACCATGGCCGAACTGGGATACAGCCTTGAGGCTCAGGACGTGCTGGAGCGCATGGGTGTTCACAGTGCCCGTGAGTTATTGGCCGTGGACCGCGTCCGTTTTCGCTATCTGCGTGGTGTCGGCGACAAGATTCGCAAGGAAATTCGGCTCACTGCCAAAGAACTTGCCCGGCAGCGCCCTGACCTCACGCAAGGTCGAACCACGTTGCATGAGTCAGACGACGACCCAACGACGGACGGTGCTATCAGCGTTAACGAGCTGGCAGCCCAGCTGTTACCGCGTAGACCTGCAGGTGATGACCGTCCTGAAGAAGCTGCGTTAGCGTTCTACCTTGGCATCGACACAGGTTTGGACGACACTGCGAAGCCCGCGGACTCCTCTAAATCTCCCGGTGCATGGCCCAGCTTGGGCGATACGTCCGTTGCGACGGGCTTAGATCGCGCCACCTTGACAACTGCCTTGATAAAGGCCCGTGAGCGCTGGCTAAAAAACCCTGCGTTTACCGAAGTACGGCTTCAAATCGAAAAGCTTGTCCGCAGCCAAGGTCAGGTCATGACAGCCAACGAAGCTGCGCTGGCATTGCTCGCTCTACGTGGTTGTGCGGTCCAAGACGATGGAGAACGCCTACAACTGGCCAACGCCGTTTTGCGGGCTGCGCTAGAGGCCGAATCTCACTTGGATCAACCTCGTTTTGAATGCTTTGACCATCAGCCATCTCCTTTAATCGCGACGAGTTCCGCGTGGGCTGACTATGCGCGCCAACTCGGGAACGTGGCTGATGCCTGCGCTTTGGCTGAACCTCTATTGCCACCTAGCCGTGTGCTGGAAGCGCTTGAAGCTGTCAAGCCTGTTGGACAGTTTGGAAGTGGTCAAGGACAAGATGGAAACGCTGGCCCTATGGTCAGCGCCCGCTTGTTGCGATTGGCGACCTCAGCTTCACGCAAAGCGGCTCTCTCCAGCAGACAAGAAGTTTATAGCCAAGGTATGCCAGCCTTGCAGGCGCTCAGACAGTCTCTGGGTGCATTGGTAGGTGCGCCCGTCTTGCGTACCCGTGAGCTGCAAGACCGGGTGCGTGGTCGTTATCCAGACGCCACCCCACTGCCAGGTCGCCCCGAGCTGGATCGATTGCTTGAAGAAGTCGGTGCCCCACTGCAATGGAGCGCCACCGCCGCCCAGGGCTCGGGAGCCTACTTGTGTGCATCCTTGGGTAACGGACCCACGGCAGGGACAACGAGCTTATTTTCTCGTCAATCGACTTATCTGGGCAGTGCTGCACATAGCGGCGATGTTGCATCCGACACAGCGTCCTTGGTTGCAGAAGCTGCCAATGCTGAAGACCGCTTGCAGCGCAACATCAAGGCCGGTGGCTTATTGGTCATGACGGTCGAACCTCGGCAGGCACGGCATGCAGAGGAGGAATTGCTTCGCCGTTTTGGCCCAGAATCTGAAGTCACTCCCCCATTGCAAAGGGTGAGTTTTGATGCGTTGCTGCTCAAAGCCCTTCGAGCAGAGGCTGTCGCCGCCAAAGTGGAGTGGAGCAAGGTGCTCAGCGCCGATGCCACAGAGCCTGGCAGCCGTGACTGGACCAACCTTCAGCGCCTTGTGCAGCGCACGCTCAACAATCTAAAACCTCAATTGCTGACCAATCCTAGCCCGATATTGCTGACCAACGTTGGTTTGCTTGCGCGCTACGGACTTATGTCGCTGGTCACGGAAATTGAATCTTCAGCAGGACGCCCAGGTAACACACCTTCCGTCTGGATGTTGCTGGCCTCTCACAAGCAGGGCTTGCCCTTTATTGATGCCACACCTGTTCCGCTCGTCAACAGTTCGCTCGCATTGGGCCTGCCGCAAGCCTGGGTTGAGAACAAGCACCGCGCCCATGCCGCAGTCTGATTTCTATATGAAATTAACCTGTAGCCCCCGTATGACGTGCGCAAGCAGCTACTAAAACAATAGCAACAATTCAAGAATATCAGGGAATAAAACACAATGATCAACGCCCCACAGCTCCTGGCCGACCTTAAGCGCCGCCTCACCGGGCTTGAAGACGACCTGCGCTCGCGCATCAACACCCTGCCAGACCTCAAAGCCAGCCTGAACACTGAATGGCAAGCCGCACGCGATGCCAACCGCGTGGCCGAACCTTTCGAGAGCTGGAGCGACCAGGTCATTACCCAGGCCGGAGTGCATTGGCTTTTGAGCTGCGTTTTCTTGCGCTTTATTGAAGACAACAGCTTAGTAGACCGCCCTTGGATTGGCGGCACCCCTGACAGTGGTCGCCTTCTATTGGCCAAGGACCGGCACGAAGCGTATTTTCGGGCGCACCCACTTGAGAGCGACCGCGAATACCTGCTGGCCTGCTTTACCGAGGCTGGCACATTACCTGGTCTGCACACCTTTTTTGACCAATCTCACAACCCCGTTTTCAGGCTCGGCATCAGCGGCGACGCAGCCATGGGACTGCGCCAGTTTTGGCAACAGCAGGACCCGAACACGGGCGCACTGTTGCACGACTTTACCGACCCCACCTGGAACACCCGCTTTTTGGGTGACCTCTACCAGGACCTATCGGAGGCAACCCGCAAGCGCTATGCCCTGCTGCAAACGCCCGAGTTCGTTGAAGAATTCATTCTGGACCGCACGCTGACCCCCGCCATTCGCGAATTTGGCTACCAAATAGTCCGCATGATCGACCCCACCTGCGGCTCTGGTCACTTTTTGTTGGGTGGCTTCTATCGCATGGTGGATGAATGGTCACGCGCTGAGCCCAACCGTAATCGGCGTGACGTGGCGCAAAAGGCGCTGGATGCCGTATCGGGCGTGGACTTGAACCCGTTTGCGGTGGCAATCTCTCGCTTCCGTCTGCTGGTGGCGGCATTGCAAGCCAGCGATGTGCATCGACTGAGTGAGGCACCAGATTTCAATATTCATGTGGCCATTGGCGATAGCCTGCTGCATGGCAAGAGATTTGGCCTTACGGCCAGCGAAGACATGTTCCAAGGCGCTGAACATTTCAGCGGCACTGGGATGGAACATGCTTATGCGAGTGAGGACTTGGCTGATGTGCAGCGTATATTGAGCAAGCAGTACCACGCGGTAGTAGGCAATCCGCCATACATTGTGGTTAAAGACTCCTCATTGAATGCGGCATACCGAAGTCGTTACGCCAGCTGCCATCGCCAATATTCTCTTGGCGTCCCGTTTACCGAACGTTTTTTTGAGTTGGCTGTAACTGGAAAAGTTGGTGAGCAAACGATTTCAAGATCGGCTGGATTTGTTGGCCTCATTACAGCCAACTCATTCATGAAACGGGAGTTTGGTAGCAAGCTGATTGAGCAGGTGTTACCACGACTGGACTTAACTCATATTGTCGATACCTCGGGGGCGTACATCCCAGGCCACGGCACCCCAACTGTAATTTTGTTTGGCCGTCATCAGCCTCCACTGTCTGAAGAAGTTCCAATTCGCACCGTTATGGGAATCAAGGGTGAGCCAAGTACACCAACCAACCCTGCGCAAGGATTGGTATGGTCAGCTATCGTTGGGCAAATCGATCGTGCAGGATCAGAAAGTCAATACGTCAGCGTTGCCGATACTGTCAGAACCGGCCTTGCTGAGCACCCATGGAGTATTGGTGGTGGTGGTGTGACTGATGTAAAAGAGTTGATTGAAGCGAACACATCTCCGCTTTCATCTATAACGACAGATTTAGGATTCGTGTGCATTACAAAGGCGGATGATGTATTTGTGCTGCCTCTGGATGCAGCAATACGAAAAGGGTGCGAGCCTGACTCATTAAGGGCTTTCGCCATCGGCGAAGAGGTCCGCGACTGGGCGGTAAATAGCGAAAACATCTGCCTGTTTCCCTATAGTGAAGATGTTGAACTTCGATCTGAAGACAGCTTCCCAAAGGCATTGCGTTTCATTTGGCGATGCCGTACATCACTTCTCGATAGAAAGGTTTTTGGCGGTGAAACTTACAGAGATGTCGGGAAAGTTTGGTATTCCTATGGTCAGATACCCGTCGAGCGTTTCAAGATAAAAACTGCGATCACATTCTCCTTCGTCTCTACACACAACCATTTTGTTCTAGACAGAGGCGGCAAGGTTTTCAAGCAGACTGCACCAGTTATAAAGCTTGCGGTGGGGTCGAGTGATGCAGAGCATCTTGGGCTTCTCGGACTACTTAACTCATCCGTATCGTGTTTTTGGTTAAAGCTTGTGTGCTCTGCGAAGCACATTGGCGATCCTGCATTTCAACGGTTCGAGTACGACAGCACCAAAGTCTCCCAATTTCCACTCGCCACTCCTCACCCAATCGATCTGTCGACGGCCTTAGATTCTTTGTCGCAAACGCGTGCAACTTGCATGCCCCAATCATTCATTGGGAATCAAGTCCGTAGTCGCATAGAACTTAATGATGTTCAACGCCAAGCAGCGTCTTTGCAGCGGAAAATGATTGCATTACAAGAGGAATTGGACTGGCGCTGTTATGGGATCTACGACTTATTGCCCGAACTCGCGCAAGCATCGGATTTTGAACACGCAGCACCTCCGGAGGTGGGTCTAGGCGAACGAGCTTTTGAGATCGTCTTAGCCCGTCGCGTAGCCGCTGGCCTTGAGGTAACTGCATGGTTCGAGCGGCACTTCTCAACACCGATAGTAGAGATGCCTGGCCATTGGCCTGAGGACTATCGACAAGTCGTGCAGCGTCGCATCGACCTGATTGAGCGTGACCGCAACATCCGCCTGATCGAACGCCCTGAGTACAAGCGCCGTTGGAACTCGCCACAATGGAACGACCTTGAGCAAGCCGCCTCACGCGATTGGCTACTTGCCCGGCTCGAACTGCCCCGCTACTGGCCCACCAGCGCTGACCAGCCACCACAACTCACCTCCACCAGCCGCCTAGCCGATGCAGCCAGACTGGACGCAGACTTCATGCAAATGGCCGAGCTTTATGCAGGCCATGCCGACTTTGACCTCAGCCAACTTGTTGCCCAACTGGTAATCAGCGAATCCGTCCCGTTTTTGCCGTCGCTACGTTATACCGAAGCAGGACTGCGCAAACGCACTCAGTGGGAAGACACCTGGGCCATACAGCGCCGTGAAGATGCTGGCGAGGCAGTTGGCAACATCCCAGTCCCCCCCAAGTACAAAAGCACCGACTTCCTCAAAGCCGATGTCTGGCGCTTGCGTGGTGGCCTAGATGTACCCAAAGAGCGCTGGATCAGCTACCCCGGCTGCGAACGTGGTGCCGACGGCAGCCTAGTCATCGCCTGGGCTGGCTGGGACCACCTGCAACAAGCCACCGCCATCGCCAGTTATTACCTGGACATGAAAGACAGCGAAGGCTGGCCACCCGAACGTCTGCAGCCCCTGTTAGCGGGCTTGTTGGAACTGGTGCCCTGGCTTGAGCAATGGCACAACGATGTCGATCCTGTTTATGGTGAGCGTATGGGCCACTATTACAAGGGCTTCGTGTCTGAGGAAGCCCGTGCCCAAGGATTCACGCTGGCTGATTTGAAGGCGTGGAAGCCGGCGGCTGCTGTTTCTACCAAGCGTGGCCGTAAGAAGGCAGACGCATGACCGAGCTAACCGATTCGGTTCCGATGACCTTCACGCATGTACGTGCCTGGCGGATCATTGGTGGCATTGGCATGCCTATTGACTCAGACTGCCTGAAGTTGGCAACTGGTGAAAAGTGGTCATACACGCTTGTTAGGGCCTTAGATGATTCGTTCGAGAAGTGCGACCAAGGAATGGCTCTCGGCAACCTCACTTTGCAAGGCGTTTTTGGACCGGCCAAGATTGGCACACTAGAAGAGCGCCTAGCTGCAGAAGTAGAAGAAATTCGCTTGGCTCGCAGCAAAAAAATAGGGGGCTCTCCGATATTGCTTTTTGTTGGGAAAGGTGAAATTGACGTTTCCGTAGCGCAACCAGCTCAGCAACGCGACGATTACATCTTGACGTTCGACGCATTCAATAAAGATGCCATTCGTCAACAGTTTGCACCCCAACATCGGTCGATGCAGCTCGCGCTTGCACTGGAATCGAAATCAAGGGTTCGTTTTGACCAAGTTGCCACCGGTGTCTATTGCACAAATCTTGAAGGTCACACGGTCCATAGTGTGAGTATTTCGCTGAATGCTGAAGCAACTGTGTCGTCAGCTATGGCCCCCGATAGTGTCGATGCCATTGCTCGACGTTTTGCACTACTGAACCAGAGTTCGCAACTTGAGTCAACCGTCCGGTTGTTCGCTGATATGGCCACGTACGGTCGAGAGCCCTTCCGCGTATTCATCTCAGGATGGACAGCATTTGAGATTTTGATCAAGAAGACATTCAAGGACTACGAAAAGAGATTTTTTGGCGACGTGCAAATTCCTCATCAGCGTAATTTGGCTGATCAGTTCCTTTCCCGTATTCGCGAGTCAATGGTGAAGAGCATCAGTGTGATCGACCAATTTCTGGTTGTTTCATCAGTGCTGCTGCCCGCTCAAGACTCGGACGTGTCGGAAAACGATCTTTTGGTCTTCAAAAAGATCAAGAAGGTCCGTGACGATATTGCGCATGGATCTACCTTTGATGAAAGTCTGCTGCCAGTTACTGAGTTGAGTGACCTGCTTATGAAGTATTTGGCGGCACACGCAAGTCAATCGATTGATGCGCAGCCTAAACAAAAATGCCTGACTGCCAATTGAAGTGCACTGAAATACAGGGAAACTTATAACCATGACTTTTCTAAAAGACCTGATCCACATCCCAGAACGCGTGCACCAAGGTGACTTTGTGCTCAAGCTGTCTGAGGGTGTTACTCACGCCGATGCCACCTTGCGGGACTATGTGGTCACGCCGCAATTGGTTGATGCTTTCGACAACGCGCTGGGTTTCATCAAGCAGTCAGTCGAATCCAGTGGCAGCAAAGCGGCCTACCTTCACGGAAGTTTCGGCTCGGGTAAGAGTCACTTCATGGCAGTGCTGAATCTATTGCTGGCAGGCAATACCCAAGCACGCTCTACCCCAGAGCTGGCTTCGGTGGTGGCGAAGCATGGCTGGACACATGGCAAGAAGTTCCTGCTAGTGCCGTACCACATGATTGGTGCCAAGGACATGGAAAGCGCCATCCTGGGGCAATACGCTGAGTTTGTGCGCAAGCTACATCCGCAAGCACCGGTTCCCGGCTTCTATCTGGCTGAGGGCCTGTTTGGTGATGCCCAGCGCATGCGTGAGCAAATGGGTGACGCCGCTTTTTTTGCCAAACTGAATGAGGGTTCAGGAGGATCAGGAGGCACTGGCGGTGGCTGGGGTGACATGGACGCTGGTTGGGATGCCACCAGCTTCGAAGCTGCGACGATGGAAGCCCCCAATGGCGAGGAACGCTCTCGATTGGTGGGCGATCTGATTGGTAAGTTTTTCTCGGCCTACCGGTCGCTAGCTGGTGATGGCGAGTCGTTTGTTTCGCTGGATGATGGCTTGAGCATCATGACTCGGCACGCACAAGCTCTGGGCTATGACGCTGTGATCCTGTTCCTGGACGAATTAGTCTTGTGGCTGGCAAGCCATGCTGCAGACGTGAGCTTCGTCAGCCGCGAAGGTACCAAGCTGGTCAAACTGGTTGAAGCCACCAACGCTGATCGCCCTATTCCCTTGGTCAGCTTCGTGGCTCGGCAACGCGATTTGCGCGATCTGGTCGGCGAGAACCTGGCTGGTTCGGTCCAGGCCCAGTTCAGTGACGTATTGCGCCATTGGGAGGCACGCTTCCACCGAATCACGCTGGAAGACCGCAACCTTCCTGCCATTGCTGAAAAGCGCGTCCTGCGCCCCATCAACGAGGCGGCTCGCCAAGAGCTCAAGGCTGCCTTTGATGACATCTTGCGGGTCCGAAAAGATGTGCTGGATACCCTGCTCACCACTTCCGCCGACCGCGACATGTTCCAGAAGGTGTACCCGTTTTCACCGGCGCTGGTGCAAACTTTGATTGCGGTCTCAGCGGCTTTGCAACGCGAGCGCACCGCCCTCAAGCTGATGATGCAGCTATTGGTAGACCGGCGTGCCGATCTGGAATTGGGTCAACTGATCCCGGTTGGTGATCTGTACGACGCGATCAGCGAAGGTGATGAACCGTTTTCTGAAGGTATGCGATTGCATTTTGACAATGCCAAGCGCTTGTTCAATCAGCGACTGCTACCCATGTTGGAGCGTCAGCACAACGTGACCATGGAAGCCATCAAGCTGGGGCAAGCGGATGCGACGGCAGGCAAAAATCTGCGCAACGACGGACGACTGCTCAAAACTCTGTTACTTGGTGCGTTGGTACCTGAGGTGGAATCCCTCAAAGGCTTGACCGCTCAAAGGCTGGCCGCCTTGAACCACGGCACTTTCCGCTCGCCCATTCCCGGACGCGAAGCCCAAGACGTACTGCGTAAATGCCGGGATTGGGCCTCTGAAATTGGTGAAATAAAAATCACCGAAGACCAGAATCCAGTGGTGTCCATCCAGGTAACCGGGGTGGACATTGAGCCTATCCTGCGCGCAGCTGAGGCCAATGACAACGCCGGTAACCGCCGCAAGAAGATCCGTGAATCCCTGTTCCAAGAACTGGGGATTGAAGACGACGGCGCACTCTTCACCACCTATGAGTTCACGTGGCGCGGCACCCGGCGCGAAGTCGAACTGCTCTACGAAAACGTTCGTGAAATGACCGATGACCGCCTGCGCGGTCGCCCCGGTGTGTGGACGGTGGTGCTGGACTTTCCATTTGATGAACCCAACCGCAGTCCTAATGACGACATTGCCCGACTGGCAGATTACCGGGGTGGCGACACCAAGACGCTGGTCTGGTTGCCCTCGTTTTTCAGCGCGAAGGCTATGGCCGATCTCAAGCGCCTTGTGGTTTTGGACCACATCCTCTCGGGTGAACGCTTTGACAGCTATGCCACCCACTTGAGTTATGTGGACAAAGTGCAAGCCAAAGCACTGGCCAAAAATCAGCTTGATTCCCTGCGCAGCAAATTGCGGAGCCAGCTTGAAGTGGCGTTTGGCCTGAGCACTGAGCCTCGTGATGCGGTGACCAATGCCTTGACCGCTGACCAGCAATTCCAATCGCTCGACCCGACTTTGTCGCCACGCCCTCCGGTTGGTGCCAATTTCAAGGAAGCATTTGAAGCATTGCTCGGCCAGTTGTTTGCCCATCAATATCCCGCTCATCCGGAATTCGATACCGATATCAAGCCTGCGGTCATCCGCAAGATTTGGCCCGAAGTGCAACGCGCCATTGAAGCCAACGACCGTCGTGGTCTGGTTCAGGATGCGGCCACGCGCCGTCTGGTTCGCTCGGTGGTCAACCCCTGCCAACTTGGACAAATGGGTGAAACCCACCTGTTGGTGGAAGATCATTGGCGTTCCCGTTTTGCGCAAAGTCATGCCCGTGACGGGGGCGGTGCCATCACCGTCGCGCAGCTGCGCAAGTGGATTGATCTGCCAAACCCAATGGGTTTGCCGCTGGAACTGCAGAACCTGATCATTCTGAGCTACGCAGCGCTCACCAACCGGCGCTTCATCCTGCGTGGTGGTCCAGTCGAGCCAACGGTCGACAGCCTCGCTGACGAACTTGAGCTTCGGGAACAGACGCTGCCAGATGCCGTGCACTGGGAAGTGGCTGTCAAGCGCGCGGCAAGCCTGTTTGGGTTGACCGTGCCGCAAACCCTTAACGCGGGCAATGTAGGTCGACTGGTGGACGATGTGCGCCTTGCAGCTACCGGCAAACGCGATGCAGTCACGAAGCTGGTGGTTGCCACCCGTGACCGCGCAAACCGCTATGGTGCGTCTACAACTGGTCGCGTGCGCTCGGCAGAATCGGCACAAGCCCTGTTGGCAACGATCCAAGCAGCGTCAGATGCAGACTTGGTTAAGTCACTTGCCAATGCGACCATTGAGACCAGTGAGGCGGCTGTGAGTCGCAGCATGGGGCAAGCGCAAGCAGTGGCCGACGCATTGGACGTCGCGCGCTGGGACATCTTTGACGCTGTAAAGGACTTAATCGATCACAGGCAAAGCGCAGCGGCGTCCATACTGCAACGATTGGTCGAGGCGCTGGGTAGTGAAGAACACGTCATCCCCCTGAAGTCCAAGTTGGAAGAATTGGACCGAGATGCCGTGCGATTGCTCACAGTAGCTGCACCGACTCCCGCACCTGCTCCAACACCCTACACACCGCCCGCAGGGACAGCCCCCATGCCGGTGCCGCCCGTCGCTACGCCAAAACCGCACACCGGTGTCGGCACTGCACCAGTTGCACCAGTCTTGGTCGAAGAGGCTCAGAAAGTGGACCTGGACACGCAAGCTGCAGCGTCCCTGCTAAAGACGCTGCAGGATCGACTGGAAAACGACCATGAGTTGGAGCTGAGCCTGAGCTGGCGTCTGCAACGCCGGAGTTCACAGCCATGACGGTGTCAGTGCCCCAAATTGCGGCACAACTCGATGCCGTGCTGTCACGCGAGCCGACTGCGCTCGCCATCGCTATTCGATCAGCTACCAAGCTGGCCTGGCCTGATTCGATTCCACAGCGTGGCCGCCAATTTACGTTGCGTTGGTGTGAGTCGATGCTGGCCATGCGTGAGGCCTTGTGCGATATCGAGCAAGTCGATCCTGCTAGCAACGGACTGGTGTTGCTCACGCCCATGGGCACGAACGAAGTCGCAGAAGACATTGCCGCTCGCTTGGCGCGCGGTCGCGTCTTTCAGCCCGAGGGTTGGGAAATTGTCCGCCAGTTGTTCGGTGCAAAAGAGATCGATGCACGCCTTGGTCGATTCAGCTGGATGCCGCAGGTGCTCGTGGACGCGACTTCGCAAGGTGCCTACACGCCAGTGGCAAATGGATTTTTAGATCTGGAAACAGCCTGGAAAGAACTGTTGCAACGCTACTTGCAGTTGGATACGCCCCGGCCTGATGCGACTGCCTTGCTGCGTTGGACGATGCTTCCGACGACCGATGGCTCTCTGAACTTGCTGCCTGCCGCTGCGAAGACAGATGCATTGAACTGGCTGGGTGAATCCGCTGGTGTTGCCGGTCGCATGGTGTTGGCATGTATTCAAGCAGGGCGAACAGGTGACGTGGTCGCCCTAGGGCTGGTCTGCGGCGTGTTGTATTCGCCCGCTGGTGAAGGTCAGTCAGCCCTGGGTCATGCCGCGATTCGACTAGAGCGCTTTGTAGGCGACACCCATGTGGGAGTTGCCGAGGGTCGTGCCTGGGCAAATGCTGCGCAACAGTTGGTTCGCGATGGTGGACCTGATGCTTACCGAGCGGCATTAGATCGTGCGGATGTGCTTTTGAATGACTTACGGGTTGTTGAATTTGCTCAATTGAGTGATGTGCTGCCGATGGGTTTCGATCAGCGTATGCGTGGTTTCGCGCAATGCCTGACCCAACATGTTCAGTCGCCTAGCGATGAAACGCTGACCGCTGTTGAAGAGGCTGCCAATCGCGTCTTGACCCATGTGCTGGCCGGGGTGCAGCCGCAGCGCACAGATCGCGTGGAAATGGCCCGGCGCATGGCACGCTGGCTGGTACGACCGGCAAGCACAGCAACAACTGTGGCCGATCTGGTGTGCTGGCAAGCAGATGAAGGCTCGTTTGTGGACTGGGCGCGCTTTCGACTGCTCGGTGGTGATGAATTGGTTGAAGTCTCTCAGGCTTACGAGGCTGTCCGCAGCACGGTCATTGCCAAGCGCAATGTGCTGGGGCAACGCTTTGCGCAAAGTTTGCAGCGATGGAATGCCCAAGCGCCAGTGCCCGAGGGTCGTATCGTGCCTTTGGAATCTGTACTGGACCAAGTGGTCGCCCCTTTAGCGGCGCATCAACCTGTATTGCTTTTGGTTGTGGATGGCTTGAGCACGAGCATTTTTCGCGAGCTGTTTGCCAAGCCTGAACGCTTGGGTTGGGCCGAGATGGTGCCCAGCGCATCAATCCGGCCACTCAGCGGCGTCGCTGCGTTTCCAACGGTCACGGAAGTGAGCCGGGCCACTCTTTTGTGCGGCAAGCTCACAAACGGAACTGCGTCATTGGAGAAATCAGGCTTTGCATCGCACACGGCTTTATTGGCCCAATCTCGCGCCGATGTACCACCAAAGCTGTTTCACAAAGGTGATCTGAGCGATTCCACCAACCTCTCCAGCGAGGTCCGTTCAGCAATCGCCAACCCCCACCAACGCATCGTTGGTTTGGTTTACAACGCTGTGGATGACCACTTGAGCGGGCCGGACCAGCTCAATCAACGTTGGACACTGGAAGACTTGCGTCTGATTCTGCCAATCCTGCGCGAAGCCAAAGAGGCCCGACGGCTGGTTATCGTGACCGCTGACCATGGCCACCTGTTGGAAGACGGCACCATGCAAAGCAATGGCGGTGGCGAAAGTGATCGGTGGAAAACCGGCGCAGCGCCCCCGAATACCAATGAAATTGTGCTCACTGGTGGTCGAGCCAGAACATCGACAGGTGCTGCGGCTGTGACCTGCCTCTGGAGCGAAAGTTTCCGTTACGCCGGGCGCAAGAATGGTTACCACGGTGGCGTTTCCTTACAAGAAGTGACGGTGCCGCTGAGCGTGCTGGTTCCCTTCGGTATGAACCTGCCGCAGTGGCAAAGCGCACTCCCCGTACAACCGGAATGGTGGGACCTGCCCAACCTTGCGATGCCCGCTAGCGCAGTTCAGCCTGGAGCGACTGCTGCACGGGCACCCACCCGTAAACAAGTTGCCGCGGCGGCGGATCAAGATCAGCTGTTTGATTCAACCTTGGCTCCCATACCAGAGACATCCACCTTGCAAGTTCAAGACTGGATCACGACCCTGTTGCAGAGTCCCTTGTATGCATCACAACGGGCGCTGGCGGCGCGTGTCGCACTGCCTGATGACCAGATTCGTGCCTTGTTGAACGCGTTGACTGAGCGCGGTGGCAAACTCTCAAAGGCGGCTCTGGCTCAACGGGTCTCTGCACCTGAGATGCGGCTTACCGGAATGCTCAGCGCGGCTCGCCGCGTGCTGAATGTCGACCAAGCCGCTGTGTTGCAAGTAGACGAGGCCGCAGGCACTGTTGAGTTGAACCGCGTATTGCTAATGCAGCAATTTCGCCTGTCCCAAGCAGGAGGTGCCCGATGATCAGCGCCGCACGCCGTAACGACATCGTTGGTGCCCTCCGCAGAGGTACTGTGCCCAATGCCGGACTTGATGCTTTGGCGGTCGGGATTGACAGCTTCGCAGCCACGCTGGATGAAGAATTGGCAACGGTGTCATCAGGACGCGGTGGCTTTAAAGCAGTGCGCGGTGAATATGGCACCGGCAAAACCTTTTTTGGCCGCTGGTTGCAGGAACGTGCACGGGCCAAAGGCTTTGCGACCAGCGAAGTCCAGATCAACGAAACCGAAACACCCTTACACCGATTGGAGACGATTTACCGTCGACTGGTCGAGCGTTTGGGCACGGCAGACAGCAGCACCGGCGCATTTCGCGGTGTGATCGACGGATGGTTCTTTGCTCTTGAACAAGACGTACTAGCAGATGGCACGGTGGATGGCAATGATGCCGGCGCTTTACTGGAGCGCACCACGGTGTTGATGGAAACCAAGCTGACAACCATCAGCAAAACAGCACCTGCGTTCTCCGCCGTGCTTCGGACTTACCGTAGTGCATTGGCAGCTGGCGACAATCAACTCGCTGAAGGATTGATCAGCTGGCTCGCTGGCCAGCCCAATGTGGCAGCCGGTGTGAAGCGCGCCGCCGGAATCAAAGGTGATCTGGACCACTTTGGTGCCGCCAACTTTTTGATTGGATTACTGACCATCCTGCGCGACAGTGGATTTCCTGGCTTGGTGCTTGTGCTCGATGAGGTGGAGACCCTGCAGCGCATGCGCGCCGATACCCGTGAGCGTGGTTTGAATGCCCTGCGCCAGTTGATTGATGAGATTGATGCAGGCCGCTTTGTCGGTCTGTACCTGGTGGTCACTGGCACCCCTGCCTTCTATGACGGTGCCCAAGGGGTTCAGCGCCTGGCACCGCTGGCACAGCGCCTGCATGTGGACTTTGGTACGGATCCCAGGTTTGATAACCCGCGCGCCGTTCAAATCCGGTTAGCACCCTTCGATCAAGGCTCCTTGGTGGCTGTGGGCAAGCGTGTTCGCGACATTTACGCATCCATGCAGCCGAACGAAACACGGCTACGCGACGTCGTTGGCGATACTTACATTGAAGACTTAGCCCGAGCGGTGGCTGGTGGTTTGGGTGGCAAAGTGGGTGTCGCACCACGACTTTTCCTCAAGAAGTTAGTGGCCGATGTGTTGGATCGTGTCGATTTGCATCCCGACTTTGATCCTCGCCAGCATTACAGCCTGACATTGGCTGACAACGAGATGACGGCCAACGAGCGTGCTGCCGCTGGTGCTATCAGCGTGGATGACATTGAGTTGTGAGCGAATTCGAGAAGCTTCACCCTGCGCTGCAGTACCACGTGGTCAACACGCTGGGCTGGAGCAGTCTGCGTCCGACACAGCTGCAAGCCATTGAGCCAATTCTGTCCGGGGTGAACTGTCTTTTGCTGGCGCCCACAGCGGGCGGCAAAACGGAAGCCGCGATCATCCCTGTGCTCTCCAGAATCATGACCGAAGCCTGGCCCGGTGTGAGCGTGATCTATGTCTGCCCCATCAAGGCCCTGCTGAACAACCTTGAACAGCGCCTGTCCCACTATGCCGGTCTGGTGGGTCGGCGTGTTGCTGTTTGGCATGGCGACGTGTCGCAGTCGCATAAGGGCCACGCGCTCAAGGATGCCCCCGACATTCTGTTGACGACCCCTGAATCACTGGAAGGCATGCTGGTGTCCACGAGGATAGACCGCAAGGCTTGGTTTGGTAACCTGCGCGTGGTCATTGCGGATGAACTTCATGCGTTCGCGGCTGATGACCGTGGCTGGCACATGCGTGCAGTCTTGCATCGACTCCAGCAGTACGTTCCTCAACCCATGCAGCGTTTGGGCTTGTCGGCAACGGTCAGCAATCCCGATCAGTTGCTCAACTGGTTTGCCCCCACAGGAATCAAGCAGGTTGTTGGCACCGCTTCTGTCAGCACCGATGCTGATGTCACCATCGACTACGTGGGTTCCTTGGCCAACGCCGGTACGGTGATCGCCAGGCTTTATCGTGGAAGCAAGCGGCTGGTGTTTTGCGATTCACGCAGTAGTGCTGAACAACTGACCAGCATGTTGCGTGGTGAGAATGTTCGGGCCTTTCTAAGCCATGCATCACTTAGCCATTCTGAGCGCAAACTGGCAGAGACCGCCTTTGCTGAAGAGAAAGACTGCGTGATCGTGGCCACCTCGACCCTGGAACTGGGAATCGACGTGGGAGACCTGGACCACGTGATTCAGATTGATGCCCCCGCCACCGTATCTTCTTTTTTGCAACGCATGGGCCGCACCGGTCGCCGATCGGGCTCAAAGCGCAGTTGCCTTTTCCTGTGTACCAACGACGACGCCTTGATGCTCGCCACGGGCATTTGCAGGCTTTGGGGTGAGGCTTGGGTCGAGGCTGCCTACCCACCCCCTGCACCTTGGGCTATCGTTGCACAGCAGGCCATGGTAGCAACGCTTGAGCGCTCGCAATGGCCACGGCATGAATTGGTCTCACTGCTGTGCGGCGCGTTTCCCGAGTCCGATCAAGACGGTATCGCAGGTGTAATAGACCACATGGTTGAATTGGGCTTCCTGATGAATGTGGGTGGCATTCTGCAAATTGGGCCGATGACTGAAAAGCAGTTCGGCCGGGCACATTACAAAGACCTATTGGCGTCGTTCACTGGTGCTCAGCTGTTGCTGGGACGATTTGGCAACGTCGAGGTCGGCTACATCGATCCCACCATGCTCACAGGTGATAAAGAGGGTCGTTTGATCCTTCTATCCGGGAAGAGCTGGCGCATCACGGACGTGGATTGGAAAAAGCGCGTGGTCTGGCTGGAGCCGGTAAAGGAAGGCGGCAAAGCGCGCTGGACTGGCAGCGGACGAACACTGAGTCGGGAAATAGCCCAAGGCATCTTGCGCGGATTGCACCAGGGAGCCGGTGAGCACACGACAATCTCCAAGAGGGCGCGTGCCCAAACTGGGCAGATCATGGAAGACGTGCCTGACACCCCCATTGGTACCAGTTTCTCGATCACCCGCAACGATTCAGGCGGTGCTCGACTTTGGACCTTTGCGGGTACGCGTGCCAACAGAACCACTGCCAAGCAGATTCAATCGCTGGTCGAAGTGCGGCGCGTCGATGCAGTGGGTCTTGACCTGAAGACTCCGATTGAACTTGGCAGTTTGAGCGCAAACGTGTTGTCGTCGGAGATTGAGTTTTTTGATAACGAGATCAGGGAGCTTGCAAAGTCGGTCAAGTTTTCTGAGTGCTTGCCTATTCCCCTCCTCAATGTGGTTGTCCGATTGCGACAGTTTGATGAAAGCCACCCGTAACAACGATTGTGTTCGCCCCGTTCAATGGACTGTCTTTCCGGATCGATGGCAACGCGTCACGATTTGGCTCACTGCCAAGGGACTCCAGGTGATTTAGGCAAGGCTACTTCGTGCCGTTGGTTCGAAGTCATTTGTCGATAGATTTTGGCGCAGTAGGTCGAACACGCCTCAAATGTCAGAAAATACCCCATAGAAGCCTCTTTTGACCCAATAGAAATACAGTTTTAGTAGATTTTGTAATGATGAACCTAACTCGGGAAGCTTGGAAAGCCTTTACTGGCGCTAGTTTTAGTCAGTCATACAGTCCAAGCGACTAGATATATTTTCGCCATTCGG
>CAZPLH010000006.1:0-14151 GCA_964587465.1 uncultured Candidatus Saccharibacteria bacterium
CTTTTAGTAAGTTCATAACTACCTTATTGCTAGCGGAATCAAGGTTGCCAGTTGGTTCGTCGGCAATTAGAATACCAGGCTTGTTTATGAGTGCACGGGCAATTGCAGCACGTTGTAACTGGCCGCCACTTAGTTGGCGTGGGTAGTAATACTCGCGGTTTTTTAAACCGATTTTATCGAGCAGTTCAGACGCGCGGTGCAAGCGTCGAACATTCGTAATACCTTTGTAAGCAAGGGGCAAGGCAACATTTTCAAGTACGGTCATGCGGGGCAGTAAGTTAAAACTCTGAAAAATAAATCCTATTTTATCGCGGCGGGCTTTGGCACGGGCGGCGCTGCGTAGACGTGAAACATTACGACCATCGAGCTTGTATACCCCTTGGCTAGGGCGGTCGAGTAGTCCGATGACATTCATAAGCGTACTTTTACCACTTCCGCTCGGGCCCATAATGGCAATGAACTCGCCTTTTTCGACACTTAAATTGACGTCATCAAGAGCAATGGTTGTAGCGTCGCCAAAACCAAATACTTTGCTTACGCTGTCGAGTTCAATAATAGGCATAGTTACCCTATACTACCTCTTTAAAAAGCTCATGTTCAAGGGTAAAGTTGCTGTATAATTGTCGTTGCTCGACTGAAGTTACCAAATTTTGAAAACCAAGCCATAGGCTGTTTGCAAAATTTAGAGGAAGAAGTGCGGCTTGGCCAGGATTTTTGCTAGCGCAAAAACTGAGGTCAAAAAAGCAACTTCTGACAAGGAGAGGTCGCATAGTGGCCTAGTGCGCCGCCTTGGAAAGGCGGTATATCCGCAAGGGTATCGAGGGTTCAAATCCCTCCCTCTCCGCCAATTGAAACCTGAAAACTGATACACTAGTACTAATGAGCGCTAAAAAATTTGCGGTGGTAACGGGTGCAAGTAGCGGCATTGGCCGTGAGTTTGCTATTTTGCTGGCTCACAAAAAACATAATGTTATTTTGGTGGCGCGCAGTGCTGCTGCGCTCGACGATTTAGCAGAAGTTTTACGTTTGCAGGGCATAGAGGCAGTGCCAATTGCTACAGATTTAGCGAACGAGTCAGAGCGGAAAAAGTGTCTTGAAACCGTAGCAAAGTACGATGTCGATATTTTATTTAATAATGCCGGCTTCGGTGATTTCGGCGATTTTGTAAAAGCTGACTGGGATAAAATTAATTCGCTTTTGCAGCTTAATGTTGTGGCGCTGAGTGATTTTGCGCACCAAATTGGCGCTGCTATGCGCAAGGCAGGGCATGGCAGAATTGTTAATGTTGCCTCTACCGCGGCGTTTTTTCCAGGCCCTAAAATGGCCGCTTATTATGCAAGTAAAGCCTATGTTTTAAGTTTCAGCCAAGCTTTAGCACACGAGTTGCGACCGCATGGTGTTACGGTAACCGCATTATGTCCTGGCCCTACCGCTAGTGGCTTCCAGGCGGCTGCACGCCTTGAAAAATCGAATCTGATGAAAGATTTGAAAATGCCCACGGCAAATCAGGTAGCAACTTTTGCGTATAAGAAAATGATGCAGGGTAGCGTTGTAGCGATACCGGGCGCCTCTAATAAATTGCAAACGCAACTGACACGTTTGCTACCAAAAAGCATTGTCGTAAAGGTAGTCGCAAACGCACAAAAAGAACGGGATGCGTAAAGTATGCAACTGCAAAAATACCTAGCAAAACCCGAAGCACGGTTTATTGGTTCGCTATTTCTTTTAAGCGCATTTGCGGTGATTTTGAGCTTTGTTCGTTTTGGAATATCGGGGACAACACGGTATGACTTTTTAATGTGGAACTTATTTTTGGCGTGGGTACCGCTGGTATTTGCTTGGGCATTGTATGTTCGGACGCCAAAAGGACTCATTTGGTCGTGGCGTAATTTTGGATTATTTGCTGGGTGGTTACTTTTTTTACCAAACGCATTTTACCTAATTACTGATTTTATTCATTTACGCCGTACGAGCCAGGTAGACATTTTATTCGACATCATTTTGTTTACTACCTATGCGTTTTGTGGCGTGATTTTAGGTCTGACATCTCTGTATTTAGTGCATATTCGTGCCATTAAGCGGTTTGGTTTTAGTGCTCACTACTTACCGGTTATGGTGCTCTTATTGTGTGGATTTGCCATTTATTTAGGCCGGTATTTGCGTTGGAATAGCTGGGATATTATTACTAATCCTTTTGGACTATTGTTTGATGTTTCAAATAGCGTCATAGACCCAACGAATAGTCCCCTTACATTTGGAACGACTCTTTTGTTTTATAGTTTTTTGGGCCTTTTGTACGTTGTAATGTGGCAGGCAATTGTACTTATCCGTAATAACAAAAACAAATAACAGGGCCAGTGCTACAATAAACAGATATGAACGAGCTTAATACCGCGATTTTGCAGTTGCTTGCAACACGCTATAACATTCATGACGAGCCGGTTGATTTTGCGATTCCCGATGCTCAGTTTGGTGACTACGCAACGAATATTGCCTTAAAGATTTCAAAACAAGCGGGTAAGAATCCGCGCGAAATTGCCGAAGATATCAAAACTGAGCTTGAAGCGCAAAAGCCCGAATGGCTTAAAAGCATAGCGGTTGCGGGGCCGGGCTTCTTAAACCTTACGCTCTCGGATGGCGCATTATGGAACCAGGCAAAACAATCTCCTTCAATTCTTTTTGCTGGGCAGGAAGTGGTTTTAGAGTATTCATGCCCAAATGCATTTAAAGAATTACACGCAGGGCACTTATACCAGACACTTGTTGGCGACGTATTAGGTAATTTATTGGTACGTGCAGGTGCACACGTGACACGCACTAATTTTGGTGGTGATGTAGGGCTCCATGTGGCAAAAAGTTTGTGGGGCATACAAGATTTGCTCGGCGGTTTTAATGTAGCAAGCCTAGAAGCTATGCCTTCTGACGAGCACGCGGCATTTTTAAGTAAAGCCTACGTGCATGGCGCAACCGCGTACGAAGAAGACGAGTCGGTAAGGCCCGCAGTAGAGGCATTTAATAAACAAGTGTATGAATTGCACAATACCGCCGACACGCAGAGCGACTTCGCGCGCGTATATTGGGTGTGCCGCGAATGGAGCTACACTTACTTTAAGGAATTTTATGAACTCGTCGACGTTAATCAGTTCGATCGATATTACCCAGAAAGTGAAACCACCCCAGTAGGCCTAGGGCTTGTTAAGAATTCAACGGGTATTTTTGAAGAATCAGATGGTGCCGTAGTGTTTAAAGGTGAATCGGTTGGTTTGCATACTCGTGTATTTATTACGCGCGAAAATTTACCAACCTATGAGACTAAGGACTTGGGTGTCATTAAACTTGAACACGACGAATATCATTTTGACCGCCGTATTTTAATTACCGGCAACGACCAGTCAGAGTACATGAAAGTGGTGTTTGCTGCGGCAGGGCAGGTTATGCCCGATGTTGCACAGAAAATGCAGCATCTTACCAATGGCACGATTCGCTTTGGTGACGGTAAAAAAATGAGTTCACGCCTTGGTAATGTCAGCCGAGCAGTAGACGTCATTAGTGGGGCCAGCGAACTCGTACAGGCAGATTCAGACGAACTTCGTAAAACACTGAGCCTTGGCGCAGTAAAGTATTCGTTCTTTAAGCAGCGGTTTGGTGCCGACATTGCATTTGACCTTGAAGAATCAGTTAACCTGCATGGTAACAGCGGGCCATATTTACAGTACGCCTATGTACGCGCACATAGTATTCTGCAAAAAACCGAAACCCGCGAAGTCGCGCCAGAATTTGATGAAAATGAACGAGTATTCGCACAAAAGTTGAGCAAGTTCGAATATGTTATGGAACAAGCTGCTCGCGAGTTAGCGCAGCAATTAGTGTGCACCTATTTGTATGAACTTGCGCAAAGCTTTAATCGTTTTTACGAAGATGCACGGGTAATCGGCGACGAACGCGAAGCCGTTCGCGTAATGTTGGTAGTGCAGTACGCCCAAGTCCTTAAAGAAGGCCTTGGCGTTTTAGGCATTCGCGTTCCTGAAAAAATGTAACCTTTTTGCGCAAACAGGGGTGCACGGTATACAATAACGCTAACGCTTCAAAAAGGAATATTCGCATGGCCAAAAACATACAATCCGCGCTCATCTTACTACCCAATCAATTATTTAATCCTGATTTATTCCCGCAGGTTGATGTGGTTATTGTTGCCGAAGAGCCATTACTTTTTGGCACCGATACACAGTACCCACTGCCTATGCACAAACAAAAGTTAGTACTGCACCGTGCCAGCGTTCGTCGTTACATAGAAGAAGTGCTATGGGCCCGCGAAATTAGTGTTGAATATATGGAGCTCGAAAGTATTGAATTTAGCGCACAGCCACTTGTTCGTGCCCAAAACATGGGTGCGGAACTGGTATATATGTTTGACCCAACGGACCACGCTATTGAGCAACGTTATAAAAAAGCGCTCGAAACCGAAATTAAAACACCATTTGAATTACGCGTAGAGCCAAACCCAAGCTTTATGCTGCGGCGGAGCGAAGTGCAAGAATATTTTGGCGATAAAAAGCAGCATAGATTTGCTGATTTTTATCAGTATCAACGCGAGCGATTCAACATTTTAATTGACGAAAATTATAAGCCGGTCGGCGGTAAGTGGAGCTATGATGTTGAAAACCGTAAGAGTTTGCCAAAAGACCATGTTGTGCCTGGTTTTGCGAGTTTTGGCGACAATAAATATGTTGAAGATGCGAAGATATGGGTGGAAAAGAACTTTGCCGACAATCCTGGTTCGCTCGAAGATTTCTTTTGGCCTACAAGCCACGACGAGGCCCAGCAGTGGCTTGCCGATTTTGTAAAACATCGCCTAACCGACTTTGGCCCGTATGAAGACGCTATAGACGGTACTGCGGTGTTGCAATACCACAGCGGCATTTCTGCGCCACTTAACATTGGGCTTATAACCCCCGAAGAAGTCGTAGCTGCTATTATTGCTCAGCACGAAAAGTCTCCCGTGCCGCTTCCAAGCCTCGAAGGCTTTATTCGCCAAGTCATTGGGTGGCGCGAATACATTCGTGCACTCTACATAACTCAGCAGGTATCATTGCGCAATGCTAACGAGCTCGAGCACACGCGCGCACTTGGGCCGGTATGGTGGACTGGGGAAACAAACATCCCGCCAGTTGACGATGTGATAAAGAAAGTACAAAAACACGCTTACGCGCACCACATAGAGCGGTTAATGGTAGTTGGCAACCTTATGCTGCTCACTGAAACAAAGCCAACCGAAGTATACCGGTGGTTTATGAGCCTGTTTATCGATTCCTATGACTGGGTAATGGTGCCAAATGTATATGGCATGAGTCAGTTCAGCGATTTGGGGAGCATGGTCACCAAGCCATATATTTCTGGCAGCAACTACATTTTGAATATGAGCCACTACGAAAAGGGCTTATGGTGCGATGTGTGGGATGGCCTATTTTGGGACTTTATTGAAAAGCACAAAGACGTACTTGCCAAGAACCCGCGTACCAGTATGATGGTCAAACAACTTTCGAAAATTGATTCTGATAGGCGGCGTATTATTGCCTACCGTGCACAAGACTTTTTGACCTCTATTGCTCCGTAACAATCGCCAGTGTACACTTGCCTTATAAAAGGAGAGTGCCGTGGATTTCTCGCAAGCTTTTGCAGATTTGAACTGGTGGGCAGTCTTAGTTTCTTTGGGTGTGGTTATGCTAATCGGTAGTCTTTGGTACGCGAACTTCATGTTCGGTAAAGCCTGGATTGCTGCGGTTGGTAAAACGCGTATCGAGCTTCAGCAAGGTCGTACTATGCTTTGGCTATTGCTAACGACGTTGTTTTGGTCTGCCGCTGTTGTACTGTCACTTGCGCTGCTCGAGCAGTTTATTGGCATTACTACATGGCAAGACGGCCTATGGTTGGGGCTCTTAACTGGTTTTGGGTTTAGTGTGGCATCGGGTAATTTGCATGCGCTACTCGAAAATAGGTTTAATTCGTTAGTTTGGATAACTTCGGGGCACAACATACTTATTTGTGTCGTGCCGGCAATAATATTAGCCGTGTGGCACTAAAAGGGGGCAATATGAACAAGCAGCTTAAAGGATTTATGACATTTGTGCGCGAGCAGGGTGTGGTTGGCCTTGCGGTTGGTTTGGCTATTGGCACGCAAGTAACCGTACTGGTAAATCAAATCGTTAAAAGTTTTATTGACCCGATTGTCGGATTTATATTGAGCTTTATACCAGGGCTCGGCTCGGGTAACTTAGACACTTACACCTGGGTCGTCAGTAGTGGCGAGCACCCATTGACTATAGCGTGGGGTGCTATTCTTTCGGGGCTCATCACGCTGGTAGCGGTGGCGGCAGTAATCTTTTATGTTGTTAAGGGATTGCGGCTCTATAAGCTCGACAAAAGCTCTAAATAATTTGTTGTGATTTGCGTGCTGCTTGGAGCTAAATAAGCGCAAAGCAACTATACTTAGTTGTATGAACAAGAGCGATGCTGAGTGGAAAAAACAACTTACCCCCGAGCAGTATTCAGTATTGCGAGAAAAAGCAACAGAGGCACCTTTTACTGGTGATTTTGTATATAACGAAGAAGATGGCATGTATACCTGCGCAGGTTGCGGGGCAAAATTATTCGCGAGCCAGCATAAGTTCGAGGCAGGGTGTGGCTGGCCAAGTTTTTACGATGTAGCAAATACTGATTCGGTACGGCTAGTAGAAGACCGCTCGCATGGCATGCAGCGCATAGAAGTATTATGTAAGTCATGCGATGGTCACTTGGGACATGTATTTAATGATGCGCCCGATCAGCCAACGGGCGTGCGTTTTTGTATTAACTCGGTTGCGCTTGATTTTAAGCCGGACCAGAAGGGGAAGAAATGATTTTCAAAACCGACAAAGAGGCACTAACCATCGAGCTCCATGGCAAAGAACAAATTATGGCTGTGAAAGCCAAGGTAGTTATTCCAAAAAAGACCATCAAAGTTTGTGAATGGCGCGAAACGTTTAACGATTGGCGAAAATGGGAAGTTCGCTTGCCAGGTGCAGGTATACCAAAACGAATTATTGCTGGTAGCTTTTGGACAGAAGAGGGCTGGGATTTTTTGTACTTACTCAAGCCGCACAGTTTCGTGAATCCATTCGTGCACAGCGTGCTGTACATTGAAACAACCGAACACAAGTTTGCTCGAGTCGTAGTTAGCTGCGATCAAGCACAAGCCAAAACAATTGCCAAATGGGCAGGGGTTGCATGACCGATAGTAAGCACGCAGTAAGTACCAAGCTTTTGTGGGTCGATTTAGAAATGACCGGCTTAGAGCCTGAAACTGACCGGATATTAGAAGTAGCGGCAATCGTTACCGATTTCGATTTTACCGAACTTGCGCGGTTTGAATCTGCAGTACACCAAGACGTTTCGGTGCTGAATGCAATGAATGATTGGTGTAAAGAAACGCACAATGCGAGCGGATTAGTTAAGCGAGTAATGACAGCGCCCAGTGAGCAAAAAGTTGCAGCAGATTTCGCAAAATTTATTCAAAAACATTTTAACGAGCCTGCAGTACTGGCGGGTAATAGTATCCACCAGGACAGACGTTTTATTCGTAAATGGTGGCCAGAAGTAGACGGACTGCTACATTACCGTATGCTCGATGTCAGTAGCTACAAAATTATTATGCAGGGCAAATACAACAAAGAATTTACCAAAAAAGAGACACACCGCGCGCTCGATGACATAGAAGAATCGATTGCCGAACTTAAGTTTTATCTTGAAACATAGTTTGTTTGGTTATATAGTCAGTTTTAATGTTTAAATCCTTGCCTGAGCGTGAGGGTGGGCCCCATGTTTACCCGGTACTCCATGTAGACGAATCTTTTCATACAAAAGAAATGGTTCTTCGTAGCGGCGAGGCGGCTCAAGAAGCTGGAGCTGCAGGTTTGTTCATTTTTGATGAAACAAAGCGGGGCTCGCGCTCAACAAAGTACCTCGACGGGGTACTCAAGCTATTGCAGACCGCACAGCCTGACTTTGCGTTTGGTGTTAGCTACCCAAAACATCGAGGCGTATTGGCTGCGACGTATCACGTAAGAGGTAATCTTGTTGTAGGCGAGTACGAGAAAGAGCCTATGCTTTGGGTCGATGAACCACTTGCTGGAACATCGCATGAAGTTCCGGTAGAAGACATCGTGCGCGTGGTTAAGTCGCCAGATCTTTTTACGGCAGAAACACCAGTTATTTTCGGCAAGTTTGCGCCTGGTCAAGAAAATGACCCTTCGAGCGTCGTCGACGTTGCGGTAATTGGCGAGCCCCACAAACGTCCTGCATTAACATACGACCAATTAAGCGCTGCTATAGATGAATCCACACTCCCCGTAGCCGTTGCAGGTCTACAACTTCGCGATGAACTGTTCGTCTTGCCAGAAAATGCTTCGGCGATTGTACTTTCAAATACGATTGCGATTAATGGAATCATCAGCGCCGAACGTGTCCGTGGTTTTGTGCAAACGGCCGAAAAAATAGCTCAACAAAAAGCTGAAGAAAGCACTGGTTCTGTAGCGTAAAACCCGCTACCCTATACGGTATATGGATCACAAAAGTATAGAAACCTACATTTTAAGTATGCCGAACGCCCGGCTCGACTACCCATTCGGCAAAGATGTTGCCGTTTACAAAGTGGGCGATAAAATGTTCGCCCTTATTGCTGAAGGCACCGACCCGCTTCGGCTAAGTCTTAAATGCGACCCGCAACTCGCAAAACTATTACGCGAAAAATACGAAACAATTATGGAAGGGTATCATCTAAACAAAAAGCACTGGAATACCATGCTTTTAACGGGGCAGGTACCCGAAGATGAAGTGCACGATTTAATTCGTCACAGCTACGAACTCGTTATTGCTTAGCAGCAGTACTTGGCGCAAGTAGCTCGAGCTGTTGGTAAAAGTCTGAAAGCTGCGTTTTTTGCTTTGTGTCGCTAATGGCGCCGTAGGCATTGTTTAGTTTTGCGCGATATACGCCAAGTTTGTCGGCAAGTATTTTTTGGTAGGTAGAATCATACACATTATTTTCGAGTGCTTTTTTAAGTTGTGCGGCAAACGTGCTGTCTTGGTATGTGCTCGCTGCTTTAGAGCTGTCTTTACCGCTACCGTAGGCAATAAGTAACTTTTGCGTATCGTTATTTTGAGTTGTAACAGTCATCGCAATCATTTTATTGGTTGATTCAAGTCGTGAATCGCGCAAGTTTTGGTCACCATCTTTCGTGAGTGCGATTAAGTCTGCCTGTGCTGCGTAAGTTTCGAGCAGTGTTTTTTGCGTACCCGAACCAGCGCTCGAAATAATACTAATAACAATAATGGTAATTACAAGCAGTACAGCACCACCAATGGCAACCTGAATCATTCGCCCTTTTTGGGTTGTTGCACCAAAGCTCTTTTTAGGGGCAGTGGTGTTTAAGAAATCGTATGGATTTTGATTTGGTGGCATTGCTTACTAGTTTACAGCAAATAGCTTATGGCTAATAGCAGTACGGCCACTATAGCGGTTATCCTTGCCAGTTACCCCTTATTGCCCGATACTAGAACCATATGGATGCGGTAGAAGACATTAAGTCTAGGCTTACGGTTGAAGACGTCGTTGGCGACTACGTCGAACTTAAGCGCGCCGGTCGCAACTACAAAGGACTTTCGCCATTTAATGCAGAGCGTAGCCCAAGCTTTATGGTCAGCCCCGAAAAGCAAATTTGGCATGATTTTAGCAGCGGCAAGGGTGGCAATATTTTTAGCTTTGTCATGGAAATGGAAGGTGTCGATTTTAAAGGTGCACTCGAAATTTTGGCACGTAAAGCTGGTGTTGATTTAGCTTTATACGGACGTGGTGATAGTAAAGTTCGTGAGCGTAAAGACAAAGCGCTTGAAGCGCTTGAGCTAGCAGCCAAGTATTACCAGCAAAGCCTAATTGGTAAGCCCGAAGCGCTCGACTATGTGTTAAAAAAGCGGGGCTTTAATAAACAAACATTAAGTAATTTCCGTTTAGGCTATTCGCCCAATAGTGGTGCCGCACTTTCGGAATTTTTGTACAAACGAGGTTTTAACGAAGAAGTTATTAAGCTCGCAGGCTTGGGCTCGAAAAGCGCTCGTGGCCCATACGATATGTTCCGCGGACGCATTATGGTGCCACTTATGGATGGCCAGGGGGCGGTTATTGGTTTTACGGCTCGTATTTTAGAAGATGAACCGAACGCGCCTAAGTACATAAATACACCGCAAACACTTTTATACGATAAAAGTCGCCACGTGTTTGGGTTACATCTGGCAAAAGATGCCATTCGTACCACTGGTTTTGCCATTGTTGTAGAGGGGAACCTTGACGTTGTCAGCACCCACCAGGCGGGCTATGCCAACGTTGTAGCTACCGCGGGTACGGCAATTACGCAGTCGCACCTAAAAACTATTAACCGGTTCACCAATGATATTCGTCTTTGCTTCGACCAAGATCGCGCAGGTATTGCGGCTGCCGAGCGAGCAATTAGCGTTGCGCAAGCAGCAGGCACTAAACTCTCAATTATCACGATTCCTGACGGTAAAGACCCCGACGAGCTGGTGCGAAAAGATGTAGCTGCATGGGAAAAATGTATTCACGAACCGCAGTACGCCGTAGATTGGCTTATTGACCGCTATACTGACATGTACGACTTAAAAACAGCGCATGGCAAGCGTATTTTTAGTGACGTACTACTCGCGACCATTGCTAAGCTCGAAGACCAAGTAGAGCAAGATCACTATTTGTTGAAACTTGCCGAAATAACTGAGGTTAGCGAAGCAGCAATTCGCACAAAACTGCAGATTTTTAAGGGCGAAAAACAGTCGCCTCTACGTAAGCCAAAGCCACAAGTAGAAATGGTTACGAGCGACAAGACATTGTACGAAGACCAATTACTGAGTTTGGCAGTAGCGTTTCCGCTAACCAGGCGATTTTTGCAGACCGAAACAGGCCGTTTGGTGTTCGCAACGCCCGAACGGCAGCGTGTATATGAGTATTTAGAGGCGAACCCGCACGTGTCATTCACCGATTCCATACCAGAAGATTTGAAAGATGTTGAAGATTATGTAAAAATACTATTATTCAAAGCCGAAGAACTATATGCGGCTTTTGACGCCAACGAGCGTTTGCGTGAATTACGCGATCTAGTCCATAGACTAACAACGGAATATCAAAAACAACAAAAGAAAGATTTAAGTGCTTTAATTCGCGAAGCCGAACAAGCTGGCGATGACGAAAAGGTAACTGAATTGCTCAATCAATTTAATACTCTTCTAAAAAAAGAGTAGAAGGAGCTGCCTGTGGCTGACGATAACAAAACGACCGATATTGCTGCTTTGCGTGCGCAATTACTAGAAAAGGGAAAAAAGGACGGTAAATTAGAGCAAAAAGAAATTTTTAAGCTCATTGCCGATACGCCAGAAAATCTTGATTCACTCGACTTACTGTACGGCGAGCTTACCGAAGCAGGCGTAGAGCTTGTTGCTGCCGAAGAACCATCGGTAGAAGAAATTGTAGACGAATGGGCAACCGAAGACGAAGAAGAAGTTTTCGTTAATCCGACTGCGTACCTAGACGATGTTTCGGACGACTCAGTTCGTCTTTACTTGCGTGAAATCGGTAAAATTCCACTACTTACAGCCGAGCAGGAATTAGAACTTGCCCACCGCGTAGTGGCAGGCGAAAAAGACGCAAAAGACAAGATGGCCGAAGCAAACATGCGTTTGGTGGTTTCTATTGCAAAGCGCTACGTCGGCCGAGGACTAGACCTACTCGACCTTATTCAAGAAGGTAACACTGGCTTGCTCCGTGCCGTTGAAAAATTCGACCCAGATAAGGGCTTTAAGTTCAGTACCTATGCAACGTGGTGGATTCGCCAGGCGATTACCCGTGCAATTGCCGACCAAGCACGTACTATTCGCATTCCGGTGCACATGGTTGAAACCATTAACAAGCTTTTGCGCACCCAGCGCCGCTTAACCCAAGAACTTAACCGCGAACCTACCAACGAAGAAATTGCCAAAGAAATGGAAATTGAAGTCGAAAAGGTAGAACACATTATGAAAATCAAGCAGGACATTCACTCGCTTGACCAAAGTGTTCGCGATGATGAAGAAGACAGCGTTTTGGGCGACTTTGTCGAAGACGAAGATACCATTAGCCCTGAAGATTCAGCCGCGAATCAACTACTGAAAGAGCAGGTAAAAGACTTGCTAGGTAGTTTAAGCGAACGCGAACAAAAAATTGTTCGTCTGCGTTTTGGCCTAGAAGACGGCAAAAGCCACACGCTCGAAGAGGTTGGCCAAGAATTTAGCGTCACCCGTGAGCGTATTCGCCAAATCGAGGCAAAGGCACTTGCGAAGCTACGCAAGCACAAAGACAGCAAGCGCTTACTCGACTACCTTCGCTAAATCGTTTGTAAATATTACAAACGGCTGTGCTTGTTACAACAGGTTCACCCCTGTATGCTGTCAGTATGTCTAAAAAAGTGAGTTCACAGCCTCAGTTAGAATCGACTGACCTATTTAGGGCTAAACTTTTGCAGTATAAAACTGCGATTGATGCTGACATTGCCTGCTATTCTTTAGGGCTGCAAAGCCAAACAGCCGAACAGTTCGGTGAAAATTCTAAGCGGGCAATTACTGCCTATACTGAAATTTTAAGTAGAGGTGGTAAACGCATTCGCGGTGCTTTAGCCATGCTAGCATACAGTACCTTTGGCGGTACCGACGAAGAAGTTGCTATAGTGGCTGCGCGCGCGATTGAAATGGTGCAAGCGTACTTACTTATTACTGACGATATTGCCGACCGAAGTGCATCGCGCAGGGGAGGCCCGTCAGCGCACGAATTGCTTAAAAGTTGGCACAAGCAAAACCACTTAAAAGATGATTCGAAGCACTTTGGCGAATCAATTGCTATGAATGGCGCCATGATGGGTGGGCACGCTGCCATGATTTTAATTAGCGATTTACCTGTTTCGCCAGAAGTTCGGGTGAATGCACTGCGCACGCTCAATAAAAACCTTATTGTTACGGCGCACGGACAGTTTAACGATATTTTTAACGAAGTATTAGAATCAGACGACGAACAAAGTATTGAAAACGTCCTTGTCTGGAAGACTGCTTACTACACCTTTGTAAGCCCGCTGCAATTTGGTGCAGAGCTTGCGGGTGCGCCACAAAAAGCACTCGACACACTTTTAGAATACGGGCTACATGCCGGCCGTGCATTTCAGATAGGCGACGACATTGTGGGCACCTTTAGCGACGAACACGAAAGCGGTAAAAGCCCGTTCGATGACATTCGTGAAGGCAAGCGCACGCTTCTTATTGCCTACGCGCTTAAAAAGGCGGAAACGGCAGATGCGCACTTTTTACGTCGTTGTTTGGGCAACCAAAATCTGACACTTGCCGAATTTGAGCGGTGCAAAGAAATCATTACCAGCAGCGGTGCGCTCGACTATGCTAAGGCACAGGCCCAACTTTCGGCAACCCGTGCGCAAGAAGTATTGTCAGCCCAAACAAAAGGCTGGAACACCGAGTCCGTTGAGTTTTTGCATCAACTGGTGCAGTATTTAGTTGTACGTAAATCATAAAATAATCTATTTAGGAGCTGCGAGTGCCTAAAAAAGTTGTAGTTATTGGTGCGGGGTTTGGCGGCTTAAGTGCCGCTGCTTATTTGGCACGCGATGGCTATGATGTCACGGTACTAGAAAAAAACAGTATGCCTGGGGGTAGGGCAATGGTGCAAAAAACCAAGGGCTTTACGTTTGATCTAGGCCCCAGTTGGTACATGATGCCAGACGTGTT
The DNA here is from genome assembly GCA_964587465.1 of uncultured Candidatus Saccharibacteria bacterium. Lineage (GTDB taxonomy): Bacteria > Patescibacteriota > Saccharimonadia > Saccharimonadales > CAIOMD01 > JBBRSL01. Next base: position 13,858 of record CAZPLH010000006.1, read on the forward strand.
TGACGATTTTTTTGCGCACTTTGGTAAAAAAACGAGCGACTACTACCAGCTTGAACAACTCCGCCCGTCGTACCGTATTTATACCAAAGACTCCGTGTACGACATGAACAGCAGTAAAGACGGCGCAAACGAGTTGTTCGAATCGCTCGAGCCCGGTAGTTCTGTGCGCTTACAAAAACTCCTTAAAAAGACTAAAAAAGAATACGAAATGGTGCGCGAAAAACTACTAGAACTAGACTACACGAATCCGGTGGACTTAATTAGTCGGCAGTCGGTAAGTATGGTTTCTAACCC
>CAZPLH010000006.1:14251-23112 GCA_964587465.1 uncultured Candidatus Saccharibacteria bacterium
TACCACTACAACAAAGAAGTTACTAAAATAGAGTCACATCAAGGTAATGTTGTCGCAGTATGGGCTGGCAAGGAGCGCATTGCGTGTGACGCAGTTGTCGCTAATGCCGATTACCATTTTGTAGAAACAGAACTGCTCGACGCAAACTATCGCGCCTACACGCAAAAATATTGGGATAAAAAAACCCTTTCGCCTTCGGGCCTAATGATTTATTTGGGTGTCGATAAAAAGGTAGAGGGCTTACTGCACCACACCATGTTTTTTGACAGCGACTGGCACAAGCATTTCGGCCAAGTATTCGAACAACACCAGTGGTCAGCCGCGCCGTTATTTTATGTCGGCACACCAAGCAAAACGGACCCAACCGTTGCACCAAAGGGTAACGAAAACATTTTTATTTTGGCACCCATGACCAATGGCTATAAGCCAACCAAAAAAGAACAAGAAACTTTAGCTAAGTCATTAGTTGAACGTATGGAACAAAAAATGGGCACTAAGTTTGCAAAAAATATTCGGGTACAAGAAATCCGTAGCGCTGAATATTTCGAACGAACCTTTAACGCCTACAAGGGTAATGCCTTTGGACTTGCTCACACCTTAACGCAAAGTGCCTTTTTCCGCCCACGGCTTTCTAGCAAGAAACTTAAGAACCTTTTTTATGCGGGCCAGTACACAAATCCTGGAACAGGGGTGCCAATGGTAGTTATCAGTGGTAAAATAGCGGCACGATTAGTGAATGAGAAGTTTAATTGAGAACCGAAGACCAAATATTTAAAGACGGCAGCACGACCTACTACTGGAGTAGTCGATTTTTTTCGCCCAAAGTTCGCGCAGATGTTTTAAAACTATATAGCTTTGTTCGTGTTGCCGACAATTATGTCGATGCCGTACCGCAAGATATTAAAAGCTTTAAAAAGCTTGAACGTTTATGGCGTAATAAAAAAGCCCCAAAGGTGACAGACGAACTTACCTTAGCGGTCGCAAATATGCGCGACGTCGCCGAGCGCTATAATTTTGATCCAAAATGGACCGATGCATTCTTAGATTCAATGCGCATGGATACAAAAAATACACAGTACAAAAAGCGCAAAGATACACTAACCTATATTTACGGTTCCGCCGAAGTAATTGGGCTTATGATGCTGGCAATTTTGCGGCCCGATTTACGCACCGGCGAGCAAGCTAAGCAACTTCAAAAGTACGCCACCTTACAGGGTAGGGCTATGCAGTACATAAATTTTATTCGCGACGTGCAAGAAGACCAGAATTTGGGCCGAACCTACTTTGCAAAAAAAGACTTAGACATCTATGGGCTTAACAGCCTGAGCCTGTCTGACATTCGGCGTCACCCGGCAGAATTCCGCGAATTCATGCAGGGGCAAATTGCGCTGTATAATGAATGGCAAACAGAGGCAAACTATGGTTTTAAATACATTCCGTGGCGCGAGCGCATTGCGCTGCGTACTGCGGTAGATATGTACAATTGGACTGCTAAAAAGATCGAGGTCAACCCCTACATCGTGTTCGAAAAAAAGGTAAAACCATCTAAGGCTAGGGTGCTTGCCCGAGCTCTGCTACGCTGTATATATGCGTAGCTACGTGTATTATTTTTTTAATCTTTTAGTGTTGTTGCCGCCACTGTTAATTAGCATTTTTTCAGATGTCAAAACGTACAAAAACTGGCGAGCATTGGGCGCAGCAATTGCCGTAGTAAGCGTGCCGTTTATTATGTGGGACGTGTGGGCTGCTGCGCAGGGGCATTGGTTTTTTAGTAGCACGTATATAAGCGCACCACGTTTGTTTGGTTTGCCATACGAAGAAATCTTATTTTTTATAACCGTACCGTTTGCCATGGCGTTTGTGTGGGATGTGCTTAAAAAACACATTGCCAGCAAACCCGCGTCGGAAATTTTGGCGGTTACTGGTTTGGGCCTAGTGTCGCTTGCAGGTTTTGTGCTTACTCTTTCGCAGTGGAGCAGGGGCTATTCGCGCTCGGCTGGTATTGCCGTACTTATTTCAGTGCTTGTTATTGTACTTAGCGGCTGGTGGCGTCGTAATGTGTTTTGGTGGTACCAGTTGGTATTAGTGCTCATTTTCTTTGTGGCAAATACTTTTTTAACGGCATTACCGGTTATTTCATACGGCGATGCATCTGTAACGGGTTTTCGCGTTGGCACCATCCCGCTCGAAGATTTCTTTTTTAACTTCGCACTTATAAATATGTTTGTGTTGGCTTACGACTTTGTCGCTCGTAAAAATACTTGATACCTGATTAAACAGAGGTTATACTTATAACCATAAGTGGCAACAAAATAAGTTGCTTGTACCAAAACTAAAAGACTAATAGAGGAAACTACACGTGGACCGCACTAATGTGCACCCACGGTACTTTGTTGGGCATCGCCAAAATAGCGATGAGCCAACGTCTGCGAGTAGTCGCCAACCGGTGACTGTAGTACTACGGGAGCAACAACAAATTAGGGAAATGACAGCAGGGCATACCGCACCTGCTATTTCGCTTGATTTTGAAGCCGGTGCCCGTGCTTACAAAAAAAATCGTTCACGCGCTGGTGCGCTACGTGGCTTAAAAATAGCCAGCAGTATTTCGGTGGCAGTAATTGTAGTAGTTGGCGGCTTTGGCTTTTGGCTCAACCACAAATACGCCGGTAGGGCGCTACCGTTTAGTTATGTCGGTGGCATTTCGGTAGGTGGACTTACCCAAGCCCAAGTTAAAGCGGCGCTCGATGAGCATGTAAAAGAATTAAAAGTAACGCTCGTAGATGGCGGACTTACGCGGACCGTACCCGCAAGTACGTTTGGTGCTAAGTTCGACACCGAAACAGCCAGCAAACAGATTATTCCGGCCTTTAACCCGTTTGCCTTTTTAGACCGTCGTAGCATAGACGTACCGGTGAGCGTTAATGATAATCAGGTAGATGGCTACCTACGCATAAACGTGCAATTACCGCAGACAAAACCGGTAGATGCGCACATTGTAAAAGATAAAACCAAACTTATTGTTAAGCCGCAGGTTGTGGGCTTTAGAACAGACCCTAGCTTTGTTGCTGAACGTATTCGTACGGGGCTTGCTAGCATGCAAAGCCCGGTTATTAACGTCAATGCCGCCACGCTAAAACCAAAAGTAGCGGTAGATGATTTAACCGACGATGTTATTAAGGCGAACAAATTACTCAGTACCAACGTCACCATTAATTATGGCCGCACCGTAACAGTAATTACAGCTGCGCAAAAATTGGCATGGATTCAATTTGAAAACACTAACAGCAATAAAGACATTCAAATTAGTTTTTCACGCTCGTTGGTACGCCAATACGTAGCCGACTTGGCTAAAAAATATCAGGCACCGGTAGAAGTTAAGCCAGTAAGCGACGACCCTAATGCGGCACCTGCGCCAGCAACACCTAAAGTAGTTATTGAAAACATAGAAGAAGTAACCGATTCGATTGTTGCGGGCCTAAACAGTGGGCAGGCAACGTCGTCTACATTTGTAGCAGCAGGGCAACTAAAGCCTAACCAAGTTTCTGTGCTCTCTACAAATTAGTAGCTTATGCTTGCTTTCGGAATTGGTCGGGAGCATAATGTGCGGAATAATTTTAAAGCACAGACATGACTCATATTGACCAAAACGCAACAGAAATAAGTATTCAAGACGGTGAAGATTTTATTGGGGTAGAGTATGGGCCCAAAAGACCGTCAATTGTTTTGGGAAAAGGAGCTCTTGATGCCAGTGTAGTTATTTTAGAGGGAGAACCAGCAATTGATGGGCGCTCAAGGCTACTTGCTAAGCCAGCCCTAAAGTTGCTAATAGATCCTGAAGCAGCCGAGCTCCAAGAGGACATTAGTTCAACCCTTGACGATACAGATGATGAGCCTAACTTGCCAGTATTCGCAAAAAAAGCGCTTAATTGCCTTAACTCGTACTTCGATGCTTCTTTAGTTGCCGAGTTGCGCGGTGAACATATTGTTTTACTCGCACAGCAAATCGTTGAACTGTACTACAATTCATTTCCAAAAACTAAAAAATCAAAGGCTCAGTTTGCCTCAGAGCTCGTGGGATATTTTGCAGGTTTTACAGATATAGAGATTGCTAAAGCACACGGTTCGACAGCCGCATCAGTCCAAGTTGGAAGGTCGCAGGTTTTTGTAAGGCTAAAAAAGCTCTTTGGCGCCGGAGTGGACACGCTACTTGAAGGCGTCTTTTCGGGCACTATAGCAGTAACAATACCGAAATTCGAGTCGCCAAAAGTCGTATCGACTGCACAACCGGCTCGCGGCAGCGAGGATGCTTCTGAGGATTTGAAGAACGTAGCCTATAGCGAGGATACAGTCAGAGATTACTTACGTGCTGCCGGTCGGAACCGATTACTTACTGCCGAAGAGGAAGTCTTGCTACAGAAAGATATTGAAGCAGGCGTCTTTGCTCGGGCTGTTTTAAGTGGTGATTTTAATTTTGAAGGTGCAATCGAAGAAGAGTTGTTACAAATTGCGGCAAAAGGCGACAATGCCAAAAATAAAATGATTGAAAGCAATCTTAGATTGGTAGTATCGGTTGCAAAGAGATATCGCGGCAGAGGGCTCGAGTTTATAGACCTAATTCAAGATGGAAACATTGGTTTAATGCATGCGGTAGAAATGTTTGATTACACAAAAGGGTTTAAATTTAGTACCTATGCAATAAATTGGATACGGCAAGCAATTGTTCGGGGCTTGGCGGAAAAGGGGACGACGATTGACGTGCCGGTGCACATGGCGGAAAAGATAACTAAATTAGGTATTGCTACACAACGATTCTTGGTGAAATACGGTAGAGAACCAACAGACGAAGAATTGGCAAATGACTTAGGTGTGAAGCCGTCTGAAATTAGAAAAATTCGTGCGGCCTCTAAGGTGCGTGTACCACTAAGTTTTGAAACGCCCTTGGACTCAGAAGGGTTAACCCTTGGAGATAAGTTGTCTAAAGATTCAGACGGTACGAGCATAGATACTGAAATTTTCGACAAAGAACTAAATAGGAAACTGCATATGATTTTAGCTACATTTACCGAAAGGGAGCGTTACATTATTGCAAGCAGATTTGGGCTGGGCGGCAGAAAACCAATGACACTACAAGAACTAGGAACGGAACTTGGTGTGACTCAAGAGCGTGTACGCCAAATAGAAGCTAAAACAATGTCCAAGCTTCGTCACCCCAGTAGAGCTGCTGTACTAAGAGCTCTCATGAACCCTAACTAAGCATTACTAGAAAGAAATCTAAATTTCTGGTGTAATACTTGCAATGAGAGCTGCAGGTGAGAAAATTCGTACCGGCGAAGACGGTGTAGTTGCGTTTGACTTAGACGTGGCTGCTCAGATTGTCGCCAAGTTAAAAATGGCTGACGAATTTCATTTATTGCACGACGCAGAGGTGTTAGCGCACGAGCTAGAGCTGAATGGCGATGATCTTGAGCGTGCCGAAGAGACAATGATATTAGAATATGGGCTCGACCACGACCGTTTTATGGCTGCCGGTATGTTATTGCGGCAAACACAAGCGGAAATGAAACGGCTACAAAAAAATCAGCAGAAAAAAGCGCATCGCGACATAGACGGTGATGCCGTTGGGCCGGCAATATTACTGGATGACGAGCCCGAGGTACAGCCAGAACCTGAAGTTATTGCTACCGTTGGCAAACGCGAAGAAAGCTCCTATGACCGAAAAAAGCGCCTACAGCGCGAACAGCAAGAACGTGACCTTGCAAACGCTGCTTTAAAGTTGGCAGAACGTGACTTGCATGGCGGCCAGATAAGCGAACTTAACTGGCGAGTTGCCGCAAAATGTGGTGCTGAAGACCCAGAGCTTTTTTATCCCGTTAATAACCCCAATCAAGAGCTAGAAGCGAAAGAGGTTTGCAAGACTTGTACTGTTTCGACGCAGTGTTTAGCAGAAGCTTTAGACAATGGAATCGATACGGGTGTTTGGGGTGGTTTGGGCGAAAAAGAACGCAGGGTACTAGTACGCCGTAGAGCCAGTAGGCGATTCTAGTAAAACAACAACGTTGTTGTAGCTACAGGGGTGTATACTTAAGTACATAACAAACGAGGGGTATTTTGACCGAAGCTGCGAACGGTAAAAAACGACTAGTATTAATTGACGGTAAAAGTGTATTTTACCGAGGTTATTACGCCATGCCCGGTCTGAGTACAAAAGATGGTACACCAACGGGTGGTGTGTATGGTTTCACCATGCTGAGCCTAGAAGTTATAAAGCGCCTTAAGCCCGATTACGTTGCCGTTGCGTGGGACAAACCCAAAACGAACATTCGTAAGCGGCTAGCCATTTACCCCGAATACAAAGCCGGCCGCAAGCCTGCGCCACCAGACTTTTACGCGCAGATTCCTATTTTGCACGAACTGCTCGCGGTACTTGGTTGGCCAATGTACGAGCTCGACGATTACGAAGCCGACGACATTATGGCGGGGTTGGCTAAAAAGGCAGACGCCGCCGGGCTAGAAACCATTTTAATTACCAGCGACCTAGACGCCCTGCAGTGCATTACCGACACTACGCACGTGTATGCCCTTAAAAAAGGCCTTAGTAATATAGAAGAATTCCACCCAGAAAGCTTTACGGCAAAGTACGGCCTGCGTACTGACCAGTTCTTAGACCTCAAAGCGTTGCAGGGTGACAGTAGTGATAATATTCCGGGTGTTCCCGGCATTGGCCAAAAAACAGCATCGGCACTGTTGCAACAATACGAAACCATAGACGGCATTTACGAAAACGTCGAACTTATTAGTGGCGCTACACACGCAAAACTAGTCGCCGGTAAAGATTCGGCCTACATGAGCAAAGAACTAGCAACCTTATTTACCGACGCACCACTTGAACTAGACCTAGAAGCCATGGACGTGCACAAATTTGATGCACCAGCCTTACGCGCAAAGCTAGAAGAGCTCGAATTTAGAAGTTTGCTACGCAACATGCCCGAAGTAAATGGCACAAGCACTGCTAATAAAGACGAAACTGTTGCCAGCTACGCTCCGCAAACAAATATTAAGCTCATTGCACCAGATAAAGCTGACTTTGCAGGTGCCAGTGAACTGTATGTGTATGCACGGAGCCGCGGCGCGCATGGCGACCGCCCCGAACTTATAGTTGCGGGTAGCGACGACTGGGTGACCATAATAGAACCTAAAAACTTTACTGATTACGCTGAATATTTTGAAAAGCCAATTGTTGGGTACGATGTTAAGCACAGCATTAAAAGCCTGCTAACTTTAGGTGTAAAAACGCCAAAAGTAGGGCACGATGTACAAGTTGGCGCCTTTTTGGTGAATTCGCTCGACCGCGCCCTTGGCTTAGACGACCTTGCCGAACGCGCCGGCTTGCAAGCGACAAACCTACAAGAAGTCCCAACCGAAGACATTGGCGAATTTGCGCCAGGCTACATTAATGCACTTATTGCACTGACGAAATTGCAGCGCGAAGAACTAACCAAAACGCCGCAACTACACGACTTAACGCTCAACATTGAATGGCCGGTTATTCCAGTGTTGGCACGCATGGAGCAGCGGGGCATTGGGCTCGACGTAGACTACCTAAACAAAATGAGCAAAAAGCTCGAAGGCGACATTGGCGACCTAGAAAAATCTATTTACAGCCACGCCGAGCGCGAATTTAACATTAGCAGCCCGCAACAACTTGCCATTGTTTTGTTTGAAGATTTGGGCTTGCCTACAACAGGGGTAAAAAAAGGTAAAACCGGCTACAGCACCGCCGCAAACGAGCTAGACAAACTGCGTGCCTACCACCCCATTATTGACCTTATTAGCCAGTACCGCGAACTTACCAAACTTAAAAGCACCTACGTAGACACGCTACCAAAATTGGTAGATGCAAATGGCCGCTTGCACACCACGTTTAACCTAACGGTTGCTCAAACCGGCCGGCTTAGTAGCGCCGACCCGAACTTGCAAAATATTCCGGTACGCAGCGACCTTGGCCGCACCATACGTACCGGTTTTGTGGCGCGCCCAGACCACGTGTTTGTCAGCGCCGACTACAGCCAGTTCGAACTGCGCCTAGCAGCCGTTATGGCAGGCGACACCGACATGATAGAAACCTTTAACAGCGGCGCTGACATTCACACGCGTACTGCGGCAGAAGTGTATGGCATTTCGCTGGACGACGTAACTAAAGACATGCGTAGTAACGCTAAAACCATTAACTTTGGTGTGCTATATGGCATGAGCCCGCACGGCCTAGCTATTGCTACGGGTATGACATTTGGCGATGCCAAAGAATTTATTGACCGGTACTTTGCCAGCCGCCAGCCGCTGGTAGATTACATTGCCAAACTTAAAAAGCAGGCAAAAGAGCAGGGCTATGTAGAAACCTTGTTTGGTCGCCGCCGCCCCACACCCGACGTACTTAGTAGCAATTTTATTGTTCGCCAAGCAGCAGAGCGCCAAGCTGTGAACATGCCTATTCAGGGCACCGAAGCAGACCTTATGAAAATGGCCATGATTGCCGTAGACAAAAAACTACCAAACGACTGTGTGCAGCTACTGCAAATACACGACAGCATTTTAGTAGAATGCCCCGAAACCCGCGCCGAAGAAGTAGAAACCCTGCTTAAAGATGTTATGGAAAACATTTACCCGCAGCTTGGCATAGCCCTTAGCGTAGACGTTCACACCGGCAAAAACTGGGGCGAATTGTAGTTCGGAGTATGGGTGGCGAATTATAAGGGGCATATTGTTGGAGGTTTTGGGGCATCTGCGGTTTATGCAGCGGCAGTTTCGTTTTCTCCTATTCAGCGCTATGCCGAGCAAGTAGATTTACTGCATAGTTGGCAGGC
>CAZPLH010000007.1:0-9964 GCA_964587465.1 uncultured Candidatus Saccharibacteria bacterium
AAGATGGGTCTTACCAGCGGTACATCATGCGAGCCAAACTGTGGTCTTTCGTCTGCAATTGGTGACGGTAGTGAAGTAAAGCTTACCGAGCATGTAAACGCGTTTAGCACCTTTGCGCGCATGGGTAAAACAAAAGAACAAACCTATATTCTTAAGATTGAAGATAAAAAAGGTAAAGTTATTAAAGAATATAAGGACACTCCGGGCGAGCAAGTCCTTGACCCACAAATTGCTTACACCATTAATGACATGCTAAGCGACCCGAAAGCAAGTTACTTCGGCAACAGCTACCGCTTAAACAACTTCCGCTCTGCCCTTAAAACCGGTACCACGAACGACCGTGACAACGGTTGGATAATGGGCTACACCCCGTACCTTGTGCTTGGATTCTGGTCTGGTGACCACGAAAACAAGTCTATGGCTACCTTTACCGAAAACATATTGGGGCCAGCCTGGAACCAGTTCATGAAAGCCGCCCATGAAGGCAAAGCGCCAAAAGACTGGACCAAGCCAGCCCAAATGAAGACCGTGTGTATTAATACGGCAACCGGCTACGCTACTTCTAGCGGCGGTAAGTGTGACATATTCCCCGACTGGTATACGCCTAAATATCCGAATAAAACAGAAACTGCTGTTATTGACAGCGTATCTAAGAAACTTGCAACCGAATGTACGCCAGACCTCGCTAAGCAAACGGTAACAGGTGGCGGCATTCTTTCAGAGCTTCCATCGAGCGACCCATCATACAAGCGCTGGATGGCCCCAATCAGCACACGCTATGGCTCTGCCGGCGGCGGTGCAATTCCAACCGAAAAAGATGACGTGCACAAATGTGACGACGTAAAGCCTACCGTTTCGCTAACGGTCACTCCAACATCTACCGCTGGCAAGTATAAGTTAACCGCAACGACAACCGCTGGTACCTTCCCACTGACCACCGTAAACTTTAAAATTGATGGTCAAATACTCCCTGGTGGCTCGTTTGACGCAACCGCACAAAGTTCGCCATTCGAATACATTTACACCGCTTCAGAAGCAGGCGCAAAGACTGTCGTTGTCGAGGTCGTAGACCAGGGCATGTATCAGGGGACCGACAGCGACGAAGCAACTTTTGTAGTATCGAGCGCACAAAAGAACGGTAATAATACCGTCGCAACCATTGCAAACTTTATAAGCTCAAGCTCTGGCCGTGGCCGTAGAGTTCGATAATAGTAAGTAACAATAAAAAAATCCCCCGAAATTGGGGGATTTTTTATTGGCCGTGTTTATCTATAGCATCCAGCAACGACGCTTCGGCACTTGCCTTTCGATTCCTAAAATCAGAACTTGGTCGTGGCTGACGAATACGCGAGCTTACTGCGGGCGTCACCGGCTTTTGTTGAGTAGCCTGGGGCTTTACAGGGCTGCTAGAGCGCCTTTTTGGCTGTGGGCGCCGTGTTGTACTGGGTTTTGGCAAGACAGCAGTCGCAGACTGTCGTGCAGCACTTTCTACTTTTTGGCCAAACAACATTTTACCGGCAACAGTTTGATGCGATTTTGTAACCTTAACCCGTATGGTTGAGCCTATGTCTCTGCGCGCGTTATCAACAACTACCATGGTGCCGTCTTCTAAATAACCTACCCCTTGGTCGCGGTTTGAGCCTGCTTGGACAACCTTGATTTCAAAATCTTCACCAGGTAATGCCACGGGCCGCATAGCGTGCGAAAGTTCGTTAATGTTAAGCACCCGCACCCCTTCAATGCTTGCAACCTGGTTTAAGTTAAAGTCGGTGGTAAATAATTCCGAGCCTCGTTTTTTTGCCAAAAGTACCAATTTTTCATCAGTTGTCTTTGCGCTAATCATTTCGCGTGCAATTTCTACATCGAGTCCTGGTTCTTTCTGAAGCTGTTGTACAATTTCTAACCCAAAGCGAGCTCGCTCACGTTTGTGCGAATCATTTCCATCGGCAAGCAGCTGGAGCTCTGCCAAAATGAACTGCGGCACGACAAGTTGGCGCGGCAAAAATCCCGCACGAGCAAGCTCTACCACCCTACCATCAATAAGTGCGCATGAATCCAAAATGACTTCTTTGCTTTTACCGCCTCGCGCTACATTTGGTTTTAATTTATATATAACGACGCCTGCAAGACCTATAATGGCCACAGACTGAATAATATCTAACATTCGTCTACCTTTTATTTACTTATTGAATAATTATTATTTTGATTCTAGGAAGTTATTCAACGCCGTCCGGACATCGGGTACTTGCTTAAGCCAAGCAGGCGCTTTGTCGCCACGGGTTTTAGGGCCAATAGCTGAATTAAATCCTAGCTTTTTTATTTCGTTGAGGCGCTTATCGAGCCAGGCAACATGCCGTACTTCGCCCGATAAACCGACTTCGCCAAACACAACTGCGTCTTCTTTAAGCTTCATTCCTTTGGCGGCGGACGCAATTGCCATGCAGACTGCTAAGTCCGCTGCGGGTTCGGTAATTTTCATACCACCCACAATGTTAATATAAATATCTTTGTCGGCAAGCTGTAGCTTCGTACGCTTTTCGAGCATGGCTACTAATAAGTTTAGTCGGTTTAAATCAAATCCACTTGCTGCCCTTTTAGGGTACCCGTAACTTGTCGCATTAACAAGTGCCTGTACCTCAACCAGTATTGGTCGCGAGCCTTCAAGTGTTGCTAAAACAATCGAGCCGTCACTTACTTGCCGCTCAGCGAGTAGCGCGGCAGACGGATTAGCAACAACCTGTAAGCCTGCCTCTACCATTTCTAAAATGGCTGCTTCGTTTGTTGAACCAAAACGGTTTTTTATACCTCGTAAAATCCTAAAGCCACCGTACCGGTCGCCCTCAAGCTGCAATACCACGTCTACGACGTGTTCAAGCACTTTCGGCCCTGCAATCGAACCTTCTTTGGTTACATGACCAACTAAAATAAGCGCGGTATTACTTTGCTTTGCGGCCGTGCTCACTAGCTGCGTGCTATTGGTCACTTGGCTTACGCTACCCGGCACGCCGGTAATTTCCGCCGTTGCTATTGTTTGGATTGAGTCAATGATTACTAAGCCATACTCACCACTCGCTATGGTGGCTGCTATGTCATTTGCACTAGTGCTGGTTGCAAGCTGTAATTTGCTGGCCTTAGTCCCAAGGCGCTGACCGCGTAGTGCAACTTGCTCGGCCGATTCTTCGCCACTGACATATAGCACGCTTATATTTTTAGCAGCTGCTTCTGCCAACTGCAGCAGTAGTGTACTTTTACCAATACCCGGCTGCCCTGCAATAAGCACCACACTACCAGGCACGATTCCGCCGCCTAATACTTCGTCTATGTCGGGTGTGCCCAAACTAATCCGCTTTGCTTGAGAGCTTGGTTTAACATCAAGTTTTGCAGGCTTAAGGACGCTCCCGCTTTTAAGAGCCTGAGCACTCGCGCTCCCACCCCTAACATCTAGTTGCTGTTCTATGGTATTCCATGCGCCACAAACACTACACCGCCCCGCCCAACTTGTGTGCGTAGCGCCGCATGCACTGCAGCTATAACTTACTTTTGCCTTCGCCATTACTCTTTAGTATAGCAAGCAATTACTGCTTAATCGTATCGAGTCGGCTATCGAGGCTCTGGGCAAGCGAATCTTGGTCGGCAGCTAATTTATTGCGCTGTTCAACAATAGTGTTGTATTCGGCAATCAACTTCTTTACCGCAGCAAGTTCGGCATTAAAACTCGCAACCGCATAATTATAATTTGGGACGCTGTTGTTGTAGCCACGGTAATCTTTTGCAGCCAATTGTGCGTCTAGGCTATTTCGCTGTTGCTGCAACTGGCTCGCACGAGTTTCGAGTGCCTTTTCACGTTGGTCAATTTCAACCTTACGCAAACTAAGTGTCGCATCGTACTGCTGCACTTGGTTCTGAATATCTATAAATACTTTTTCGTAATTTTCGGCTAGCGAAACAACTTTGAGTCGGTCCGTAAAATACTTTTTGTAATACTCTTCGAGCTCCGAACCGATGTTGCGTTTTTCGGTGCCTAAAATGGAGTGCAGTTCGTTAGGGATTTCACCTGGCTCAGTTTTTTTATAGCCATCAATTCGCTTTGCTAACTCTGGGTCTTTAAGCTTGTCATACGCTGCTTGGGTAAGCGCATCTATTTTCTTTTTTTCACCCGGGCTCAGCCTATCGTACGCTGCGTGGAGCATTTCGTGCGCCGCCGTCACCTCTTCGACCCCCTTAAGTCGCTCGTCGGTAACATCAAAAATATATATGCCGGTGCCGGTATAGCAGCCGAGGACAATTGTTTGTTCTTTTACCTTACACTGGTTGGCAAACTCTTGCCTGTCGGATAATTTCGGGTCATTAACATAGAAGAGCGTACGCCCCTGCGAGTTCATACCGCTTGTCGTGACAAGCGAAGCAATAGCCGGTGTAGGCGTGTAATTTCGTAACCTAAACCAATCATAAAAGTCATAGCGAAATGTCCAGGTAGCAAAAATACTAACCGCGAATAAGACAAAGACTCCGACTGCAAATACAGACTTTTTATTCACTACCTTTATTATGCCACTTATTCTTTAACTTTTGTAAAAACAAGCTCTTTTTTGGCAACATCTACTTTTACAATATCGCCACCCTCATACGAGCCATCAAGCACGCCTTCTGCTAAATGATCTTCGATTGAATCTTGGATTAACCGTCGCATCGGACGAACACCATTGTGCGCGTCATAACCCTTTTCAAGCAACCAGTTCTTTGCTGCTTGCGAAAGCACTATGCCAATCTTTTTCCGTTGTAAACGCGATGAAAGTTCGGTTAGCTGTACATCGATGATTTTCTTAACGTCAGCTTTGGTTAAGGCGCGGAATACAATAATCTTATCGATACGGTTAATGAGCTCTGGGCGCATGTGCTTTTTAAGCTCGTCTTTAACCTTGCCTACATTTTGTTCGTGTAAGGTGTCCATATCTTTTTCGTGCGTACCTTGGCTTGCGCTAAAACCAAGACTTGCTTCTTTCTGTAGCAAGTGCGCACCGATGTTACTCGTCATAATAATAACGGTGTTACTAAAGTCTACTTTGCGACCTTTCGCATCGGTAAGCGTTCCGTCTTCGAAAACTTGTAGAAGCATGTTAAACACTTCGGGGTGGGCTTTTTCAATTTCGTCGAGCAAAATAAGACTGTATGGCTTACGACGAACTTTATCGGTTAGCTGGCCACCTTCCTCGTAGCCAATGTACCCGGCTGGCGCACCGACAAGTCGGGCAACATTGTGTCGTTCGCTAAATTCACTCATATCAATTTTAATGAGCGCGTCTTCACGACCGAAAAATTCACGAGCCAATATTCGAGCAAGCTCGGTTTTACCAACACCCGTTGGTCCCATAAATATAAAGCTACCGATAGGACGGTTTTCAGATGAAAGCCCCGAACGATTACGACGAATAGCTTTGGCGACTGATTCAACTGCCTCTTTTTGCCCAATCACATGATGCTCGAGTTGCTTTTCGAGCTTCAGCAAATTCTTTGCTTCTTGGCGAACAATTTTGTGGACCGGGATGCCCGTAGCCTGTGCGACCACAGACGCAACATCATCGCTCGACAGTGTGAGCCGTTTGCTGGCCGCCGCTTTCTCTTTAAGAGCATCAAGTTTTTCTTGCGCAATACTAATTCGCTGCTTGTACTTAGCGGCTCGTTCGTAGTCTTCTTGCTCGACAGCGTCGTCACGGCGAACGCTTAATAAGCGAATTTCTTTAATGAGTCGGCGGTATTCGCCCGGAGTCTTGCCTTTGTCGACACGGAGTAGCGCCGCAGCTTCATCGAGCATGTCTATGGCTTTATCGGGCATATAGCGGTCGTTAATGTAGCGGCTTGCAAAATACACTGCATCTTCAAGCACTTCATCACCAATAACTACGCCGTGGAATTGCTCGTAGTGACCACGCAACCCCTTTAAAATAGCTAGTGTTTCTTGGTTAGTTGTTTCGGGCACAATAACTGGCTGGAATCGTCGTTCAAGCGCCGCGTCTTTTTCGATGTGCTTGTGATATTCATTCGTAGTTGTAGCGCCAATTACCTGAATCTTACCGCGTGCTAAAGCTGGCTTTAATATGTTACCCGCGTCTATGGCGCCTTCGGCAGCACCAGCGCCCACCAATAAATGCATTTCGTCGATAAATACAATCGTTTTCGTGTCAGCAATAAGTTCTTCCATGACCTTTTTAAGGCGGTCTTCGAACTCACCTCGATATTTCGTACCCGCAATCATAGCGGCTAGATCAAGCATAACTATGCGCTTTTCAAGTAAACTATCTGGCACGTCTTCGGCAATAATTCTTTGAGCAAGGCCCTCTACAACAGCAGTCTTACCAACACCCGGTTCACCAATGAGCACCGGGTTGTTTTTACTGCGACGATTCAAAATAGTAATAAGTCGGCGGACCACTTGGTCACGGCCAACCACAGGGTCGAGTTTACCGCTCGCTGCTTCGGCAGTTAGGTCAGTACCAAAATAATCGAGAGCGCTTTTGCCTTGCTTTTTCTTGGTGCGCGTCGCAGTCTTTTTAGTCCCTTCACTTTCGCCGTCAAACTGCTGGCGTTGCATAAATTGTTCGAGCTCGTCTACAACTTTGTCGGTATCGACATTCATATCGCGAAGTAGTACCGTTGCGCGAGCATTCTTTTGCATAAGAAGGCTATATAGAATGTGCTCAGTGCCACAAACATCTTGGTTAAAGTCTTGGGCGTAGTCCCAGCTCATTTTAAGGGCTAGCTTGGCGGTTTCACTAAGGCCTTTGGCACCCAAATTAATTACTAAGCTTTTAGGGGTAAGATTAAGCGCAAGTTGCGCACGCTGGAATGTCACGCCAGCTGCAGCAAGCATTTTGCTCGCCACAGCATCAGGCTGCGCCAAAACACCAAGCAGCAAATGCTCCGTGCCAACATATGCCGAACCTTGCGAGCGCGCTATGTGATCGGCTTGCTGCAAGCTTGCAAGCGCGTTTTCGGTTAAATGATTTAAATAGTCTTGAAAATCGGGTGAATCAGGCATAAGTAGTAAAAATACCTTTCTAATCTGGGCTTACCCCCTAGATATGCATAAAGTATACCATGTATTAGCACTCTTAAGTCAAGAGTGCTAAATATAAAAACAGCTCCTAATCATGGAGCTGTTTTTAAAGATGTCGCAGGACTAAGCTTCTGAATCTTCGCCGTGTTCTTCGATTGCTTCGAGCAAGCCCTTTTCTAAGTCACTCTTCTTCTTTAGTTTTGGTGCGTTAGCCGCGCCAACTATGGTAGGTGCATCCACTTGTGGTACTTCTTTCTCTGGTTTTTCACTTTCAATATCAAGTTCGTAGCCGGTAAGCTTACTCGCAAGGCGAACGTTCTGGCCGCTCTTTCCAATTGCAATAGACAATTGGTCTTCAGGAACAATGACCTTTGCGCGCTTTGCTTTTTCATCGAGCTCTACCTTGGTAACTTTGGTTGGGCTCAGTGCATTTGTAATGTATTCTTTCGATTCTTCGGCAAAGACAACAATATCGATTTTTTCTTGCTCGCCGATTTCACCCATTACAGCTTGTACGCGTGTACCGTGGCCGCCAACAAACGTACCAACAGGGTCAACACCAGCAATGGTGCTTTGGACAGCAATCTTGCTACGCACGCCGGCTTCGCGGGCAATGCCCTTAATAGCGACAGCGCCACTTTCCATTTCCGGAACTTCAGCACTAAAAAGCTGCTCTAAGAACTCGCTACAACCACGGCTTACAATAAGCTGGGCTCCCCTAAAGCCACGTTCAACATCCTTAAGGTATACCTTTAGCCGCTGACCTGGGTAATAACGCTCGCCTTGAATCTGCTCGCTTGCAGGCATAATACCTTGTGCTTTGTTAAGCTCAAGGCGGATAAGACGACCCTCTACACGAGTAACAACACCATTAACAACAGTGTTGATTTTGTCTTCGAATTCAGCCATAACAATTTCGCGCTCTGCTTCGCGAAGGCGCTGTAAAATAACTTGCTTTGCAGTTTGTGCAGCAACACGACCAAAGTCGGTTACTTTTTCGCTCAGTTCTACCGTGCCGCCAATTTCGGCTGTCTTGTCGAGCTTCTTTGCATCTGCGAGCGTAATTTGTAGATGCTCGTTTTCGACTTCTTCGACAACTTCTTTGCTAATAAATACGGTTACGTCACCGGTGTTGGTGTTAATCACCGAGCGAACTTCTTGTTCGCGGTCACCGTAGTCGCGGCGCCATGCCGCAGCAAGTGCTTGCTGAATTGCATCTTGCACGACATCTTCTGGCAGGTTTTTCTCTTCGGCAATAGCCTTTACCGCCATTACGAGTTGTTTTGTTTCTAACTCCATTACATTTGCCTTTCTATTACAAAAATAAATTGTGGTCTCTTATGAAAAAATCCGACCAAATCGGCCGGACAACAATTACATGATACCATTGTTAGAAGAATTCTACAAAACTAATCAGAAGGCTCTATTACTACGCATGTCTACAGTCGACCGTCTTTATCAGTATTTTCAACCTAAATACTACGCCCTAGCGCTTACGCCCGATGCAAAGAAACTCACGTTCAGTGGTGAAGTCAGTATTTCCGGCGCGTATAGCGGTGATGGCAAAAAACTACGCTTACACGCGAAAGAGCTGACTGTTTCTAAGGCCGATGTGAACGGAGTCGCCAGCGATTTTAGCCTTGATGCCGAAAATGACGAGTTAGTAATTGTGCTTACCGAAGCCGTGGGCGCTGACCTCACCGTTTCGATTACTTTTTCTGGGGAGATAACAAAGCCCATGCACGGTATTTACCCGTGTACGGCCACAAACGGCGATGTAATTATTGCCACACAGTTTGAAAGCCACCATGCTCGCGAAGCGTTTCCTTGTATCGACGAACCAGAGGCAAAAGCTACTTTTGACTTCAGTATAACGGTTCCAAAAAACCAGGTTGCCCTTGGTAATATGCCCGAAAAAACGAGCAAAATTGCAGGCGGCCTTAAGACGGTTGAGTTCCAAACAACCCCGATTATGAGTACTTACTTGCTAGCCTTTGCGTATGGCGACCTCCATGCCGTTGAGGCAAAGACAAAGAATGGCACATTGGTACGCGTTTGGGCTAGCAAAGACCATGCCCCAGAATCATTAGAATTTGCACTCGATACTTCTGTTCGCTCAATTGAATTTTTCAACGACTACTTCCAAACTCCTTACCCGCTCGAAAAATGCGACCATATTGCCCTACCAGATTTCAGCAGCGGAGCCATGGAAAACTGGGGGCTTATTACCTACCGAGAAGTTTGCCTAATTGTTGACCCAGAAAAAACGTCTATTGCCACCAAAGAAATGGTTGCGACTGTGATTGCTCACGAACTTTCGCACCAATGGTTCGGCAACTTGGTAACCATGCGCTGGTGGGATGATTTGTGGCTTAACGAAAGCTTTGCGAACCTTATGGAATACATCTGTGTCGATGCCCTGTTTCCAAAATGGGACATTATGCTCACCTACGCATCGCACGAAGCACTCAGCGCACTATGGCGCGACAGCATACACGGGGTACAGTCGGTATATAGCGAGGTTTCTCACCCCGACCAAATAAGCACCCTGTTCGACCCTTCTATTGTCTACGCCAAGGGCTCGAGGCTATTGTCTATGGCGCGCACTTTAGTTGGTGAAACTGCGTTTCGAAACGGCCTGCGCGAATACTTCAAAGAGTTTGCATACAAAAATACCGTTGGGGATGACTTATGGAAAGCTATCGGCAAAGCCTCTGGTAAAGATGTTAGCAGCTTCATGAATGCTTGGCTCAAGCAATCTGGCTTCCCGTTGCTTACCGTGCGCCAAAACGACAACCAGCTCGAGCTTTTGCAATCAAAGTTTACGCTCGATAAAACGAAAAAATCTGATGCTCTGTGGCCCATCCCATTGAACGCAAGCGCCAAACTACCGATTGAAATTATGGAAGG
>CAZPLH010000007.1:10064-21962 GCA_964587465.1 uncultured Candidatus Saccharibacteria bacterium
TAACGGCACTTCGACGTAATATAGAACTCGGGCTCGAAGAAATTCAAGCGCGTATTTCTTGGCGCGAACGCGATGAGGCAAAGCTTATTTCTTGGCTTGCCGAGGTATAATACCGCTTTTAGGAACAAGTTTTAGAACACCGGTCAAGAACGGTTGCTGTTCGTACCGCCTTGGAACAGTCACCCGCACGACTGCTTCGAATGCGCTTCTGTAGTAATCAATTTCATCGCCACAGTGTTCGTACACAATTGGCCCAGACACCCACAGTTGCCCGCCACCATTCGTAATGAGCTCTGGGACTTCTCCGGCCGTGATAATTTCATTCTGTGCACGAGCTATCGCAAAAGCACTTACTCTAAATTGCACCCAAAATCGCGGCTGATGCTCACTCGCAAGTAAAATGAGTGGTTTTTGGTCTAGTTCAAAGAGTGACTGTTGCGCAACATCTGCACTAAATAATTTATTGGTAACGTCAGCAACTGAGCCCAGTGGATGATGGCGATCAATCGATGCACCCTTACTCATAAATATCGCCTCGTTACCACATAATAGTACCGCGAAAGCGCTATACCTCAAATAAGTCGTCTATGCGGGGCGGAGTACCGCTCACACTCGCCACCATAAGAGCGACATCGCCATTCCACTTATTATGGGCGGCCCAAACGGTAGCCGCGTAATTCATTTGTGCAAGCTTCTTGCTCGTTATAGCCTCAACGCCACCGCCCCACAATGCAGTTGCCCGATATTTCACCTCGACTAAATGTATTGTTTGATTTTTCTCTGAAACGATATCTATTTCACAACTTCGAGTTCGCCAATTTTGCGCCAACACGGTATGCCCCATACGTTCTAAATGGCGCGCAACAAGCTGCTCTGCGACCCTCCCTTGCTCGGTTGTACTCATAGAAAAATTATATGGGTAAACGAAAACTTTTTCTATGTTCAGCGCATAATCCTCGCATACGTATCACTTCGGTGTGCGCGAGCGTGCCATAGCCGACATGGGTACCGAACTTGTATTCCGGGAACGTATCATCAAGTGTTTTCATATATTTGTCGCGAGCCACCTTAGCAATAATACTCGCAGCACTTACACAAGGGTACGAATCGTCCGCTTTAACAACAGTTATAGAGGATTTATACTGTGGCGCAAAGTTAACGGTACCATCTATGATTATTTGTTCATCATCAGCAGGGTGAATTGCCTCAAGCGCCTGTTTTGTCGCTAGCTTAAGCGAAGCGCTCAGACCAAGCACATCAATGTCACTCGCGCTTACCCATCCGTAGCCAATATCTGAAGCATCCTGTATTTTGCTATTCAGCTGCTCTCTTTGACGGGCAGAGAGTTTCTTTGAATCTCGCAAGCCTTCTACTGGGCTCGTAAGCCTTGCTGCGCACACTAAAAGGGGCCCCGCCCAAGCTCCTCTTCCGACTTCATCAACACCAATCATATGCAAGCAAGTATATGCATTCGTCCGAAATAAAAATAGCCCCAAGGGGGCTATTTTATGCGAACGCGCGAGTTTACGCTTCTTCTTTTACGGCTTCAGTTTCTTCGTGGCTTGTAGCAGCTTGTTCGTGCAAGGCAGCTTCTTCTGCTTCAGCTTTCGCATCGTGGATTTCATTCACCGACTTCTTATCGAAATCAACACCACTCAAACGAGCAGATTTACCAGTTCGAGCCCGCATATACCCTAGGTAGTTACGGCGAACTTTACTTCGCTTGGTCACTTCAATCTTAAGAACGTTAGGACCATGAAGTAGGTAGGTCTTTTCAACACCAACACCGCTTGCGATACGGCGAACGGTAATGGTGCTTGTAAGACTGTTTTTGCGGCTTGTGCGAATTACAAGTCCTTCAAAAATCTGTACGCGTTCTTTGTTACCTTCTTTAATTTTTTGGTGCACACGAACAGTGTCGCCGGTTTTAACGTCGACAACCTGACCTTTCAGGTAGTTCGCTTCAACTTTTTGAATTAGACTTTGCATGTGTATAGGTATCCCAAATATTTAGACAATCCGAACTACTATAGCACATCTGTTAAAGTTTGAAAAGTACTTCTGGCTAAATTTAAGGTTTTTCAAGTGCCAAAAGCTCACTTACCGTTACCGACTTATAGCCTTTACGAACAATTTCTTGCAAAAGCAGTTCGGCCGCAATGACCGTCTGCGCCCTGTTGGCTGCTTTTGCGTTATATCCATCGTGCAAAATGATTATTGCCCCAGGCTTGATGAGCTTTACCGCCTTACTCGCCATCCAGGCCCCGCTTGGCTGAAATGGCTCAAACGGACCGCCAAAGTAGCCGCCAATCGGCACGCCAAAACCATGTTTTTTACTGCTTGAGACTAGCCACGGCGTACGAAAAAGCCACGGAAACCGTAAATGCTTCACATCAATCTTTTCACGGTTCAATCCCTCCTGAGCAAGCCGTATTTGCCGCTTGTAGGTTGGGTCACTAAAATATGAGCGAAATTGGTGCATGTAACTATGAATGCCAATTTCATGGCCTGCTGCTTGGGCTTTGGCAACCACTCCCGGGAATCGCTCCATGTTTTTTCCTACGACGAAAAACGTCGCTTTTTGGTCATATTTTTTTAAAAGCACCACTATTTCAGAAGTAAATGGTTCATTTGGGCCATCGTCAAACGTAAGCGCGACGACTTTTTTGGTTGTTTTAACACGCCAAATCTGCGCGCCGAACCACGTTGTCTTGTTATACAACGTTAAGTAGGCGAGCACGCCTAGAATAAGTGAAATACTTCCGAAAATTTCCATATATGAGGTATGTGGTGTGTCGCAATTGAAACTGCCGCGAACGAAATACCGGCGATTATTGCCCACTGAACAGCGAGTAACTTCCAGTGCGCGGTACGGGATTCGGTGCGAATTGCCGGATAGATTCCTACGGTGCTTTCTTCGCCACTCCGTTTAGTCTGCCAGTGGTTATACATGTAATAGTATCCTACAGTAATAAGAATACTGTGTAAGAAGCCTTGGTTCACTCGCCTCGAAGATGTATAAACGGCATTTTCGAGTGTTACGTGCACCGGACCGTGTTTCTCCAGCTCTTTAAGCACCTCCACTTCATCACCACCTTGCGTATGATTAGTGTTATATGTCATGAAGTACTTTTTTCTAAACGAAAGATTAGCTCCCGACACATAAATAGTCTTGCCGCTAAGCATGTAGATAAGCTTCACCCCCACAGCACCCATGACAGGCCAAAATCGAGCCCATAAGGGTCCTTTGACAAAATGATAATGTCCTGCGAGACCTGCTGCATGTGGATGATTCGTAAAATAATTAGCTATGTAGGTAAGCCAGGTTTCAGGAAAGTACGTATCTGCGTCTGTAGAAACAATGATTTCGCCGCGAGCGGCAGCAAGGCCGGTGTTCCGAGCGTGCACCACCCCTGCTTTAGGTTCATGAATAAGCGTTACATCGAAATGTTTTGCAACTTGCGAGGTGTCATCGGTACTGTTATTGTCCACCACAATTACCTCAAATGACGGCGCATTTTTTTGCTGCTGCAAAGATTCAAGACAGCGCGGCAAAAATGCCTCTTCATTGAAGGCAGGAATTATAACTGAAATGTAGGGCTTTGACATGGGCGTTTAGATTACTATATGCGTAAACCATATAGTAGCAGATTTATTACGCAACAACACGAGCAACCTCTTCTACGCTTGTTTCGCCTGCCAACGCTTGCAGTACTGCGTCTTGCAACATAGTTATCATGCCATCTTGCACCGCAAGGTGCTCAATACTCGCTGTAGTTATTTCTGAGGCATGCTTTTTTAGTTCTAGTTGCACATTATTCGTCATTAAAAGCAGTTCTCGGACTGCAATCTGACCCTTGTATCCAAATGGGTTCTCTGCCGAGCTGCCCGGTCGATACAACTGAACGTCGTCGAGACTTGGGCGCTCTAAGTGAGGTGGCAACGAATCAATCACCGTCTGCAGCCAACGCCTGGTCGCGTCGTCGGGGGTATACGGCTGCTTCGTGTCGTTATCGAGCTTACGGATTAAGCGTTGCGCTGCAACTAAACGAATAGCGCTGCTGAACAAAGGATTGTCTCCAATAGAATCAAGTAAACGCGTCAAAGCGGCAGCTGCCGAACTCGCGTGATACGTCGAAAGTACTAGATGGCCAGTCAGCGAAGACTGAAGTGCTGTTTTTGCAGTATCTTGGTCGCGAATCTCGCCAACCATGATTACATCTGGGTCAAGTCGCAAAACTGCCTTAAATTTTTCTGCAAACCCGCCTGTTTCTGTCCGCGAATCTACCGGAATCTGCGTAATGCCTTTAATTTGGTATTCTACCGGGTCTTCAAGGGTAATAATTTTGCGCTCTGGGTGATTTAGCTCATTCAAAATACTGTAAAGGGTGGTTGTTTTTCCCGAACCAGTAGGTCCAACCAAAAGAACTAGACCACTTGGGTGGCTAATAATATCGCGAATGATTTCAGCTTCTTCTTGGTTAAGCCCCAAGCTATCGAGCTGCATCATTTCGGGCTTCAAATTAAACAGTCGCAGCACCGCATCCATTGCATGTACGGTAGGGACCGTCTCGACACGCATGTTCACAGCTACTTCACTACCATCGGCCATATTAAATCGTTTATTTATATGCCCCGTCTGTGCCTCTGGGGAGCTGGTAGAAATATTGGCTGCAACTGCTAGGCTCGAAACTAGTTGGCGATATTTATCAGGGCTAAGTTCGGCTATCGGGTGCAGAACACCGTCAACACGGAACCTAATTCGTACTGAGTTTTCGTCTGTCTCTAGGTGTATGTCAGATGCTTTTAAAGCATACGCTTGCTGTACTAAGTAGGCGAGCATATCGTCCGCCCGAACTTCGCTCAGTGTTTTTGATACGTTTGAAAGTTGGTCGGCCTGGTTCGTCGTAAGCGAAATATCTTGGTAAACAATCTGTTTCGGCGGGTCGTATCGCTTCATAATGTCCTTGTAGCCCGCGTCAGAAATAAGTGCGAAAACTATTCGCTGGTCTAGAAATCGCGACTGTAGTTGCGACATCGTCGCTTGCGATGTTGTATTGGTTATACCAAACCGTATGTTGTGCTCATCGACAAACAGCGGCACAACACGCAAAGTGTACATTTCTTGTACGCCAAGAGCGTCTGGGTACAGAGGGACCTCTCGTGCAGAGGTATCTTCATAAGCAATGTTTAAAAGTCTCGCACGTTGTACCGTATTTTGTTCTTCAGTAATTCGAGCAGGGTCTTGCATTGCATATAGTATATAAGAGCATAAGCGTTTTTTAAACTTTTTTACCTCTGTTTGCTATAGTAGAAACAATATGTTTAAAATTGCCGTCATTCTGAGCGATATTCGCTCGTTGCATAACGTAGGTAGTATCTTACGGAGCGCAGATGGCTTCGGGGCAAGCCACATTTTTTTTGCCGGCTACACTCCCTATCCTTTACAGCCAAACGATACCCGCCTACCCCATGAGTCACGAAAAATTACCGAGCAAATTCACAAAACCGCTCTGGGCGGCGAGTTATTACCCGCAAGCATCCACGCGACGACCGCTGAAGCAATTAAAGCTGCAAAAGAAGCGGGCTACACGGTTGTTGCGCTCGAACAAGCCAATAACAGTACGCCGCTTTCATCTTTTACGCCAGAAACCAATACAGCGCTACTTCTTGGCAATGAAGTCACCGGCATTCTGCCCTCTGATTTAGAGCTTGTAGATGTCATACTAGAAATACCTATGTTTGGCGCCAAAGAATCTTTTAACGTTAGTGTATCGGCAGGCGTGGCCTTGTACCAACTACGCCTAGGGGTTACAGCATAATGCGAAAAAATCGGGTCGGCCATATTCTATTCTTGCTGGGCGCGTTCATGCTTATCGCATCAGTAAGTTTTTTGAGTCCTCCAAGCGAAATGTACGTAAAAGCATTCGGCACCACCGATATTATTTCTCTTACTAACCAAGCACGTGAGTTGCTCGGGGGTGCAGAGCTAAAAGTAAACACTAAACTTACCAGCGCTGCGCAAGCTAAGGCGGACGACATGGCAAAGCAGCACTTTTTTGCGCACGTTGCACCAGACGGCACGATGGCCTGGGATTACATAAAAAAAGCGGGCTACTCGTATGATGTGGCTGGCGAGAACCTGGCAGTTACGAATGAATCAGCTGAGGTAGTTATACGCAGCTGGATGAACAGCCCCAGTCACCGCGAGAACATTGTAAATAAAGATTACCAAGACATTGGTATCGGCATTGCGCCGTATGGCGATTACCAAGGGCACAAAAACACGACTGTCATTGTAGCCTTGTACGCCAAATCATCTTCAATTCAGGTTATCGGCGCACCAACCAATGCTGCTGGCGGTGCGGCAGTACTTCAGCCTCGCTATATTGGGCTACCGCCCTCCGTCATAGCCACAATCGCGATTGGTCTCATTGCACTTGGGGCCACACTCGAACTCATGCACATTCGTAAGCTACACCGCAAAGACCCGTAGCCTACTGGAACTTAACGTGTTCCTTGCCAATAACTTTACTGAGCTCTAAAATCATTTCCTGGCTATTACCAACTGTCTGAGGGAGCTTAATAATCTGTTTTGAGCCGCCCATAACAAGCACTGCTTCGAAATCACCCCGGTACCCATCTAGAATCTTTTTAATCTGCTGTAAATCTTCACTCGCACCTTCATCTTGTACTCGAACATATAAACGCGAAGATTGTGGAGTTTGTTGAGCTGCCTGCTTCTGAGCACTCTGCCCCTGTGGCACCTTGCGACCGCGGCCACCATTTTTAAGCATCGTTTTTTTACCGGTTGCTTCGTATTCTTGAGCTTCTTCGATTGTTAATATTTCAACCGTGTCAGCCAATATTTTTGCTTCAGGCATTTGAGTGCCATCGCGGTCAATGCCGTTCACCTTTCCGGTTATAAGCACGATTTTGTCGCGGACCCAAGCGCCTTCGTAGTCTTTGTAGGCGTTTGGGAACACCACTATTTCACGTTCATCGCCAGCAAAATCTTCAAGCTTTACAAAGGCCATGGGCTGGCCATTTTTTGTCATAATGGTACGAATATCCGAAATAGTTCCACCTACCGTTGCTACTTTGCCATCGTTTATAGCTGTTATGTCCCGGAGCGGTACGGACTTTTCGTCTAATATGGTCTGAAATGCCTCAAGCGGGTGTTTGGACAAATACAGCCCCAGAAGTTCGCGCTCCCACAATAAAAAGTCATGGTCAGAGTACTGACCGGTACCTTCTGAAATTTGTAAGTTAAGCGCTGGAGCCGACACAGAATCATCATTACCGAATAAGTCGGTCTGCCCGGTTTGCATATCCTTAGTTAGTTTTGCGCCAACCGCTAAAATCGGGTCCAGACTTTCAAGCAATGCACCGCGCTCAGCAAAATCATCGAATGCGCCGGCTTTTACTAAACTTTCCCATACTTTTCGGTTCACCAGCCTGCTGTTTACCCGAGTTATAAAATTGCCGATGTCTTTAAATGCACCACCGTCTTCACGGGCACGTAAAATTTCGGCTACTGCACCATGGCCGACATTCTTTACAGCGTCCATACCAAAACGAATCTGCATCGGTTCGTCTTTTGCGTGCGGCACAACCGCAAACTCGTGAAAACTTTCGTTAACACTTGGCGGAAGCACCGTAATACCCATATGTTTACATTCGGTAATTTCTATAGCCAAGCGGTCTGTATCGTCGTAGTCACTGGTCATAACGGCTGCCATAAATGCGGCCGGGTAATGCGCTTTAAGGTAGGCTGTCCAGTAAGCTATAAGCCCATAACACGCAGAGTGAGACTTGTTAAAGGCATAGTCGGCAAATCCCATAAGGTCATCCCAAAACTTTTCCATAATTTCGCGCGGCACATCACTGTGCGAAACACCACCATCAACGAAGTCTTTTTCCATTTTTTTCATGACTTCGACTTGTTTCTTACCAATGGCTTTACGCAGCGTGTCAGCTTGCCCGCCCGTGAAACCACAGACATCTTTACTGATCTGCATCACTTGCTCTTGATACACAAGCGTTCCATAGGTTGACGACAACGCGGCCTCAAACTTAGGGTGCGGTACGCGAACTTCTTCGAGCCCGTTTTTTCTTTTTACAAAAGCGTCAACAAGTCCTGCCTTAAGTGGACCAGGTCGGTACAATGCACACATCGCAATAATATCGCTAAATTCAGTTGGCTTTAATTCTTTCAGGTAGCGTTGCATACCCGAAGATTCAAGCTGGAAGACTCCTGTAGTATCGCCGCGACTCAGTAGTTCAAACGTCTTTTTATCGTCCAGGGGTAGTGTATCGAGGTCGATTTCTACGCCATACACACGCTTGACAATTCGCATAGCATTTTTAATGGTCGTCAGGTTACTGAGCCCCAAAAAGTCCATTTTTAGCAGCCCAAGCTCTTCTATTGGGCCCATCGGGTACTGTGTTGTCACCACGCCTTTTTGTGCCATTTCAAGTGGTGCAAACTTCACAATATCGTCTGGGGCAATCACTACACCGGCTGCGTGCACTCCGTGACTCCGGATGGTGCCTTCAAGCCGTGTCGCCATATCGAAAACCTGATGTGCCATTGGATTTTTTTCGTATTCAGCTTTTAAGTCTTGGTTTTCTTCAAGGCTCTTCTTAAGCGGAATGTGCCTTCCCTGCACCGGCGGCGGCACCAATTTTGCCATTCTGTCTGCGTCGGCATACGGTACCTGCAACACACGTGCAACATCCCTAATCGCATTACGCGCCGCCATCTTACCAAAGGTAACAATGTTCGCCACCCTATCGGTCCCGTATTTTTCAACACAATATCGGATAACTTCGTCGCGACGGCTGTCCTGAATATCAATATCGATATCGGGCATACTAATACGATCGGGGTTTAGGAAACGTTCAAACAGCAGGTCGTACTTGAGTGGGTCAAGTTCGGTGATGCGTAAGCTATACGCCACAATTGAACCAGCGGCGCTTCCTCGGCCAGGACCAAAAATAATTCCCTGGTCTTTACCCCACCCTATAAAGTCCCAAATTATAAGGAAATATCCGTTAAAGCCCATGCTGTCTACGACGCCAAGCTCGTAATCGGCGCGGTCAAGTACGTGTGGCGGTAACAGTGCGCGAGCATCTTCAATGCTCAACGATTTTGAGCCTTCATACGTTACGCCGCCATAACGCCATGCTAAGCCCTGGAATACATGTTTATGCAAATAAGACTTTTCGGTCTCGCCTTTTGGTACTTCAAATTTTGGAATCAATATTTTGCCAAGCTCAAGTTCGAGTTCGCACCTATCGGCAATTGCTTTCGTATTGGTAATAACTTCGGGCATATCGCCCCACGCTTCAATAAGCTCGTCTGGGGTGTTTACGTGCAAATCTGTGCCTTTAAGGCTAAACCGGTCTGTCTCGCTTAAAAAGGCTCCTGTTTGTACGCACAACAAGATTTCGTGCGCTTCTTGGTCCTCATGCTTCAAGTAGTGAGCGTCACACGTCAAAACCAACGGAATATCGAGCTCTTTACCCAACGTAATCAACTGGTCATTAACGCGCTCTTGTTCATCCCACTGCTTGCCATGGTGCTGAATTTCAAGATAATACCGGTCACCAAAAATCGATTTATACCACTTCGCAATTTCCTTCGCTTTTGCGTAATCACCGTAGCGCAAATTCTCGCCAACCTCGCCACCAATACAGCCTGAAAGCGCTATGAGCCCTTCGTTGTATTGCTCAATGAGGTCATGGTCTATGCGAGGCTTGTGGTAAAAACCGTCGAGGTTCGCTACTGTGCTCAGTTTCATCAGGTTTTGGTAACCTTGCATATTCATGGCAAGCAAAATAAGGTGAAACCTGCCCTTGTCTTTTGCCGGGTCTTTATTGGTGTGTTTTCGGCTGGCAATGTAGGTTTCCATGCCAATAATGGGCTTAATGCCCCTACTTTTCGCCTCTTTATAAAACTCAATCGCGCCCGAAAGCGTCCCGTGGTCGGTAAGGGCAACTGATTCCATCCCCAGCTCTTTTACATAGTCGAGCATTTCGGGTATTTTTTGCAGACCGTCGAGCACACTATAGTGCGTGTGATTGTGTAAATGCACATAGTCTGACGCCACAAGTGTGGCTTTTAGTTTAGTCGTCATTTGTCTCCTTATAAAACATGACCATAAGGAACAACGTGAATATGTTGTTATATGTAGTATATAAAAATACCCCCGAACTTGGGGGTATTTTATGCTGTAAAATTAACGTTTATTACTTGTTTTCTTCGGCAATAAAAGTTCGAAGCTCGTCTTTTGCTACTTCTGCAGCAGCAACAGCATCTTCAAGCTCTACATCACTTGCTTCGCCGCGACGGACAGAAGTAATGAGTTGCTTAACACGACCTTGTGCTTCGTGGGCAGCAGCAAGAAGGTCGTCTAGTTCTTCTCGGCCTTTTACGCCAAGCTTTTTGCCTTGCTCACTGGCTTTAGCAATAAGTTCGCTTAAATCTTCGTACGCGTTCTTTAGCTGTGCTTCTGCAGCGCGATAAGCCTTTTGACTGGCTACTTTAATGTCTTCGCGGGTTTCTTTACCGCTTTTTGGAGCAGTAAGCACACCAAGCGCGTAGCCCGCTGCTAAACCAGCGATAAGCGCGATACCAAGGTTTTTAGTTTCTTTGTTCATACCAATTCTCCTTATTTACGCTTAAACATATTCATAACAGCTTGTGCCGCTGCGGCCGGTGCTGCAAGTCGAGCAAAATTGTCGGTTGCTTGCTCAACATTTTCGACAATTACTTCTGCTTTTTCAGAAATGCGGTTAGCACTCTGCAAGAAGCGAATTAAATATACCGTAGCAACTATTGCCACAATTAGAAAGATGGCAAGAGTTACCGATAAGATTATTACGAGCACCTGAAAAGCTTGTGTTTCATCCATAAGCTTTATTATACCACAAATATTTATTTTAGTCTAGTATCTAGGTAGTGCTTAAACGCAGGGCCAATTTTAGGATCCACTAAGGCATGATCAACGATGGCTTGTAAGTAGCGAAGCTTATCCCCAGCATCGTGAAACACGCCCTCTATAAATTTGCCATACACTTCGGTGTTATGCGCAAGTTCGTTTATGCTGTCTGCCAGTACAATTTCGCCACCATGCCCTACTTGCTCTCGGGCTACAATAGGCAAAATATCAGGGGTCAGTAGGTAGCCGCTTACCGCCGCAAAGTTCGAAGGCGTGTTTTCTGCGCCTGGCTTTTCAACTAGCTGCTTTATTTTAAAAGTTCGTTCATCGAGCTGTTCGGCTATGTCTGCCATACCGTATTTACTTGCATCTGCTGGCTGTACTTCTATGAGCGAAATAACCGATTTGCCTGTTTGGTTATAGGCGTCGAGTAGTTGCTTTGCATGGGGCACCTCACTCCTAAAGAAATCATCGGCAAAAAACATGAAAAATGGCTCATCGTCACTCAGTAGGTGCGACGCGTTCAAAAGTGGGCGCGCGTTACCTTTTGGGGTGCCTTTTTGACGCACGTAAATAAAGTTAGCCAGTTCGGCGATGTCTTTTATTTGATTTGCGAGCGCTTCTTTACCCTTAGCGCGTAGCTCATTTTCCAGCTCGTCACTTCGGTCGAAATGGTCTTCTATGGCACGTTTCGTACTTCCGGTTACAATAATCACATCAGTGACGCCGGCAGCGACCAACTGTTCAACAATAATCTGAATAACCGGCTTATCTATAATCGGCAGCATTTCTTTTGGCATGGCTTTAGTCTGCGGTAAAAACCGCGTTCCCAAACCAGCCGCCGCAATAATGGCTTTTGTTGGCTGTTTCACACTACACCCCCAGTTGTTTTTTGATGAGTTCTTGTACCATTGCTGGGTTTGCGCGGCCCTGGCTTGCGTTCATAACTTGC
>CAZPLH010000007.1:21972-22253 GCA_964587465.1 uncultured Candidatus Saccharibacteria bacterium
TGAAACCAAAAGATCTATTAACCATTGCAGCTTTTGCAGCAGGTTCTTTTCTTTTGCCAGCTCTTCGGGGTCGCTACTTTTTTGGATAACCTCTGGTAAAAGTTCCTTTGCCGCGGTAGAGCTGAGCTTATTTTCATCAAGCATCGACGCAAGCTTTACCAAGAGCGGTAAGGCAGCGGCAACTTCGCCCCACGCAAGATTTCCTTCGGTCACCATACGCAAAAGTTCACCAAGACACCAGTTTGCAATGGTGCGCGCGGTTTTTTTATCATGCAATTCTC
>CAZPLH010000008.1:0-21837 GCA_964587465.1 uncultured Candidatus Saccharibacteria bacterium
CGATACGGCCGGCAGTTGTGCTTGTTGGCGTCGGTAGAGTTACCGCTTGGCTCGCAGTGGTTTGGGTAAGGTTAAACGAGCTGTAAATATCAACCGTTGCTGCAGCGGTACCAATATTGCCAC
This sequence comes from uncultured Candidatus Saccharibacteria bacterium, assembly GCA_964587465.1. Classification (GTDB taxonomy): domain Bacteria; phylum Patescibacteriota; class Saccharimonadia; order Saccharimonadales; family CAIOMD01; genus JBBRSL01. Next base: position 124 of record CAZPLH010000008.1, read on the forward strand.
CGGTTGGCAAATCGGCAACTGCAAGAGTTCCAAATCGAGTTGAGCCATTGTTGGTAAGTTGTGAGCCATTGAATGTCGCTGTACCTGCAACCGTTAAGCTACCGCCAAGAGTACTAGCGCCAGTGCCAACTGTTAGTGTATTGCCGCCGCTAATACTAACGTTTCCGTTAAGTGTAGTGGCTTGCGTCACAATAAGCGCGCCACCAATGGTCGTGTTAATGCCGCTTTGTGCAATTGTTACTGAAGTAGCAGTTGTTGTACCTACGCTAAGTCCAACACCAGTAGCAGTATCAAATACCGGAGCATTGAATGCAGTATTTGCGCGGCCCGTGCCACTCAACCAAAAGTTGCTCGTAGCCTGAGCGCTCGAGTTTTGGTTTTGAATAAAGTTTGCAGACGTTCCAGTTACAAAACCACATGAGCTACTGTTTTGAATACAAATGTTGTACGTACCAGCAGCACCTTGGTCTTGTAGCTGAAATACCTGATTTCCACCAGTTGGAGCAACGATGCTAAGCGTACTTGTATTCGCGCCGCTAGTTGTCTGAATTTTTGCAGCACTGTACGCATATGGCACAGCCGTTACTTGCATGCGAGGTGACATTTCGCCGTCCCATGTTGGTGTGCCAGTACCGCCAATGTTCATGGTTACCCATAGTTGTTGATCCCAAGGGATGCTTGCGCCAAATGCCGTAACTGAACCAAGCGCTACAGAAATGTACCCGTTTTTTACCACTACCTTGTTTGCGCCAGTACGAGTCTCCACCCACCAACAATCGTCAGAACTCGAGTTAAGCGAACAAGCACCCTGTGCACTCGAACCTGCCGAAGCTGAATCGTAAAGTTTAAACTCAACGTTGTAGGCGCCATCAGGGACAACCGCACCACTCGCCTGCAAGATACGAGCCTGGTAGTTGATGGTGTTATTGCTTGCCGCGCTTACATGCACGCGCGTATATGTATTAAACAAACCTGTTAATAAACTCACTAACACGACAAAAAGCACCACTATCACGCTTTTTTGTGCGTGCTTAAGGGTGCGTGAAGATTTCTGACTGGTGCGGAACAGTCTAGGGCTCACTGCGGAATTTTTGCCTTTGTTTTGTAGTTTATTTGTGCGGTTTGTCTGTTTGCTTTTTCAAAAACTTTTTTGTGCTTTTTGCGGAATTGCAGCGTTTGTTTTTGGTTTGCGGATTTTTGCTTTTGACAAACTTGAGTACAGTATCTCTTATTCCCAGATATGAAACAAGGGTAAACAGATAAAATTAGTGCTCACTTTACTTCGTGATTTTCATAAATTTTTGCATATATTATTGTTGTAATTAGTTCTACGTATTAGTAATATTAACAGACTTGACGCGTAGTTTGCGCAAACGAATTCGAGAATTATTTGCTAATTTTTCCGTTGTATTATTTATATAAATGGCGAAAGTGATTATGTTTTATCCACAGGTTGATTTGTGGTATTGGTCACAAATTCTGTGTTTATCTTGTTTTTGCCTTACGCCCCTCAGCCCTGCTCTACTCTGCTAATCCCGCGTAATAATACTACCAGTAAGTATTCGAATAAGATTGTGGTAAGAATCATACCTAAATCCTCGTGCTTGTTCGGATACGGCACTTCTTGAAGCTTCACTACGTCTGAAGTGGCTTTTAGGGCTAAGACCTCATAACTTGTCACTCGGGGAGTGCTCATGAAGAATACACATGCAATTTACTGCTACCACTGCCAAATAAAAAAGTCCGAAGGAGCTGCGATCCTCGGACTTTCTTATTTAGAGTTGTTTGTGTGTAGGTTTGATAAACGTTTTTGGTTTTATGTTTATATTTTGCTCCTTTAGTTAATTTGGTTCAATGCTTTTTTGTACATAATTAGTATTCGTCTACGTGCTGTTTTTTTGTATTTTTGTGGCTAGTGTTCGTTGTTATTTTGTATGCGTATTATGAATTTTAATCTGTTAACTCCCCGCCAATCTTACTGTAGTTGAATTCGGGGGGCTTTACTGTACATGCATAAAATACAACTACCAAATTTTGCTGCTACAGTTATCCACAAATTAGATTTTGTGTGAGTAAAAAAATAACGCCCTTTTTGGGCGTTATGAAAACTTTGTAAGTTGCTTAGTATCTAAGCAATCTTCGTAATTTTTATACTCGCTTGTTGTTGGCGGTGGCCACGCACAGTGTGTACGCGCTTCTTTGCCTTATAGCGAATAGAGGTAACTTTGTCAGCCTTAACATTTTCTGCTACTACGTCTGCAGTAACCTTAGCGCCAGCAACTGTTGGCGTACCGACACTTACCTTTTCACCATCGATAACCAAAAGCGGCTCGAAAGTGGCGGTTTTGTCAGAACCCAAAAGATCAACTTCAAGCGTATCGCCCTCGCTGACGAGGTATTGCTTGCCGCCGGTTGTGATTACAGCTTTCTTTGCCATTGATTCTTCCTTAAATATTTAAACAGTCAGCAAGTATCATAACAGATTAACGGGCTTGAATCAATAGTGGACGAGTGCTTGCCCATTAGGCTTTCGCAAGGGCAACCGTCACCTGCGCACCGTCAACTTTAACGGTAACCTCGTACAGCGGCGTAGAAGTTAACTCGCCAACTGTCAGTGTTTCGGCGTTAATTTCATCAGCAAACAATGCAAGAGCCTTTTTTGTTGTGGCATCGTCGGTACTAAGCAACAGCTTAATCCTGTCATCAACATCAAGACCCGCCTTTTTACGCGCATCTTGAACCTGACGAATTGTCTCCCTCGCAACGCCTTCTTGACGAAGAGCCGCGGTAAGTTTTGTGTCAATAAAAACAGCCTCAGCGGCGCAAACAACCTCTTTCACATTAAGTTCCTCTGCAATAATTTGTGCAAGCTCAGTATTAACGGTACCTGGCACATCTACCTTTGACAGTGGTTGTCGAACTTTAATACCAGCGAGTGCGCGCTGATTAAGCCCTTCGGTAATGGCGCTGCGCACTGCAGCCATTTCGTTAATGACCATTTCGCTCACATGACCCGAAACTGGCCAGTGGAGTAAGTGCACGCTTTCACCGCCTGTGAGCTTCTGGTACAGCTCTTCTGCCAAAAACGGCGCAAAGGGTGCCATGACCTTGGAAAGCTGCACCAGCACGTAGTGAAGTGTCTTGTAAGCATTTTCTTTATCATTGTCGTTGTCGCTCTTCCAAAAACGCTTACGACTCCGTCGTACGTACCAGTTACTCGCATCATCAATAAATGGAAGAATCGGACTCACGGCACTCGGGATATCGTACACCGACATATGCAAATCGACTTCTGCGATAAGCTGGTGTAGCCGCGAAAGTATCCAAATATCGAGCTGATTTGTCACAAAAGCTATCGGATCTTCAAGTTTGCCGTCGTATTCCCAGCCATCCACTTCTGCGTACAACGTAAAGAAGTCGTACATATTCCAAATCATGCTCAGCTTACGAGCAACGTCGCTCACATCTTTATCTTGAAGCGAATAGTCTTCACCGTTTAGTAATGGGCTCGAAAGAAGGAGGAATCGTAACGAATCAGCGCTATAAGTATCCATGAGTTCGTTTGGATCGGTATAGTTACCAAAACTTTTACTCATTTTTCTTCCGTCGTTACCCGCCATTGTTCCATGAACGAGTGCCGTCTTGAACGGAACCTTTCCAAACAAACCAACATTAACTGCGCTCATATAGTAGAACCAAGCTCTCACCTGGGGAACATACTCTACAATAAAATCCCCCGGGAAATTTGTTTCGAACTTTTCAGTATTTTCGAATGGGTAGTGGAACTGCGCAAATGGCATACTCCCACTTTCGAACCAACAGTCCATAACCTTTTCGATACGCGAATACTTGAGACCGTCAATCTCAAATGTTACGTCGTCAATCCATGGGCGGTGGTAATCTTCAAGCTCTACCCCACTTAGTTCCTTAAGCTCTGCATAGCTACCAATGACTTTTACGTGTTCAGCTCCATCTTTATCAGTCGCCTTCCAAACTGGCATTGCCGTTGCCCAAAAACGATCTCGACTAATGTTCCAATCTGGCGCGCTCTGAATAGTCTTTTCGGACCGACCTTTTTTTATATGCTTTGGTACCCAGTTTACTTCTCCGTTTTGCTCGAGCATTTCACTCCGCTGTCCGTCGATATCCATAAACCAGCTCGGATGAGCACGATACTGAAGTTTAGTACCACAGCGGTGGCAGTGCGGATACTCGTGGCGGATGTATTCAATTTTCCAAACGACTCCTTGCTCGAGTAAATCTTTGGCAATTTGTTTATTATGCTCCCAAATCTGGGCACCCTTCCACGGTCCTTCGGTGTAAAAACCCTCTTCATCGGTATCTAGAACTATAGGGATACCAGCTGGCTTTGCTAGCTGGTAGTCATCTTCACCATAGGCTGGTGCCTCATGGGCAATACCCGTACCACTTTCATCGGTAACGAAATCCGCATGCCATACCTTATGCGCGTTTTTACCCCTATTAACAAAAAGCGGCTCATAGGTAAGGCCGACGAGCTCTTTGCCTTTTAGCGTGCGGATAACTTTGTAATCAAGCGTCTTGTGCTTTTCATCAGTCAGGACTTTATCGAGCAGTTTCTCTGCAATTATTAGTACCGTCCCGTTAATTTCTACTTCGGCATATACAACATCTTTATTAACAGCGATGGCGGTATTCGCGTTTAACGTCCAGGGGGTTGTAGTCCAGGCAAGCAAGAATTTATCTTGGTCTGTTAGTTTAAATTTAACGTATACACTTGGGTCAGTAACATCTTGGTAGCTGTTGTCCATTGCTACTTCTGCTTTTGAGATTGGCGTCGCGTCACGGGTGCAATACAAAAGGACCTTTTCTCCCTCGTAAATCTTCCCTTTTTCATATAACGTTTTGAATGCCCACCAAACACTTTCCATGAACTCTTTGTCCATGGTTTTGTAAGCGCCCTTAAAGTCGACCCACCGACCAATTCTATCGATAGTGTCTTCCCATAAACTACCGGTTTGCACCATATTTGTTCGACAGGTATTAATATACTCTTCGAGCGATATTTTGCTGCCGATGTCTCGCTTATCGGTTATCCCAAGCTTTTTTTCTGTAAATACCTCTGCGGGGAGTCCATGGCAGTCCCAACCCCACACGCGCTCAACCCGATGGCCTTTCATCGTCTGGTACCGTGGAATGGCGTCTTTGACGATGCTTGTTAAAAGCGTCCCAGCATGTGGAACACCGGTAATAAATGGAGGTCCATCATAAAAAACATACGCACTTTCAACGGGGCGCTGCTCTATAGACTTTTCAAACGTCCGATTCTTTTTCCAGTATTCGACAAGGTCTTTCTCGTATTCAAGAGCTCGACGCCGGGTACCTTTTTGAAACTTCATGATTTCTCCTTAAAATAAAAATGCCACTTCTTTAACCCTTGCTGGAACCCACAATACTGCGGGTGTTACCATCCAGCTTCCAAAGAAATGGCACTTATTTACGATTCTTACGCGAATCTCTTGCGTCGGGGTCTACTAAGGCTCGCCTGTTCTTCCCGATGTATTCGTGGGTGATTGCCACTATTCTGCGCGCCGCAGACACATCTCGCTAAATTGTTACTAACATCTTACCAGTTTGTCGCTTCCATGGCAAAAGCCGGCTGCTGGTCATAGTAGGTGACCTCATTAATGAGCGGCAAATGCTCTCCTTGCCACATCTGAATCATCTGGCCATCATTGGCAAGGGCTAGCACGCATGGATACTGCATAATGTCATACAGTGTCGCCATAGAGGCCCCATCCCTAGTATTGATGTCAGAAAGCTGGAGTGATCGATTTGTTCGGCGAGTATATTCGTGCTCGAATTCGAGCACAGAACGCTCATGCTCCGAGTTACTTCGATACAAAACGACCACTCTCACGCTTACCACCCCTGTTTAGATATTAGCTGCAACCAGTTGTTGAGCCGCATGAGGTGCATACATAACAACTACCGGCTCGCTGTGTTTGGTTACCACAGTTATAGCACATTGGCGCCGCGTCGTCTTTAGTTTGTGGCTTTTTTTCTGGCGCAACAGATACAGTCGGCACTGCAACTACTTTTACAACTTCCTCGGCTTTTGGTGCTGGCGCATCGAGCAATGTTGTTTGGTTCTCGTCGGGCATATCGTCAATGCTCGCAAGACCAATCTCAAGGCGATCATCAAAAGACAAGTAATCAAGAGCTAATCGCCTAAATATGTAGTCCGTAATTGAACTTGCGGTTCGGATTTCTGGGTCGTCGGTAATGCCTGACGGCGCATAGCTTCGGCTCATCATTGTCTTAGCATAACTCTTAAGTGGTACGCCGTACTGAAGCCCGTGGCTAACCGAAATAGCGAACGAGTCCATGAGGCCTGAAAGCGTTGAGCCTTGCTTTGCTACGTGAATGAATAATTCCCCTGGGGTACCATCTTCATATTCACCGACCGTAAAGAAGCCCTTCGAATCGGCCACATGAAATTCATATGTGTGGCTTATGCGGCGCTTTGGTAGCTCACGCTTTACTGCACCCCGCACAACAAATGTTTCAGGTGCAAGTGATGCCGCAGATTCGACCTTAGGTGCTTCTTCAGAGCCTTCCTTTTTAGCCATTGAAAGTGGCTGCGCAACTTTACAGTTATCGCGGTAAATAGCGACTGCTTTAAGTCCGAGCTTCCAGGCATCAATGTGTAGCTGTTCAACGTCTTCTACCGTTGCTTCTTCAGGCATATTGACCGTCTTACTAATTGCCCCTGACAAGAAAGGTTGTACTGCTGACATCATTTTTACGTGACCAAGATAGTGAATTGAATTATCACCCATAGAACATGCAAACACCGGTAAATGCTCTGCTTTTAGGTGCGGGGCGCCGATAATCGTCTTTTCCGTATCAATAAATGCAACAATTTCGTCAGTCTGAGTTTTGGTATACCCAAGCGCTCGAAGTGCACGAGGCACGGTTTGGTTTACGATGCTCATGGTGCCGCCACCGACTAATTTCTTAACCTTAACAAGGCCGAGGTCTGGCTCGATACCGGTGGTGTCACAGTCCATCATAAGGCCAATGGTACCTGTTGGAGCAAGTACCGTAGCTTGAGAATTGCGAACACCATGGAGTTCACCAAGCTCTACTGCTTCATCCCATGATGCTGCGGCAGCGCTGAGCAAATCTTCTGAAACATAGCGTGCGTCAATACCCTTTACGGCGTCACGGTGCATACCAAGGACATTAAGCATGCCTTCTTGGTCTTTATGGAAACCAGCAAATGGCCCAACTCGACGTGCTATTTTAGCGCTGGTTGCATACGCATGACCTGTCATAAGCGCCGTAATGGCTGCAGCTTGCGCGCGACCTTCTTGCGAATCGTATGGGTAGCCTTGCGCCATGAGTAGCGCGCCAAGGTTTGCGTAGCCTAGACCAAGTTCGCGGTAGGCACGTGCATTTTTGGCAATCGATTCTACTGGGTAACTCGAATAACCAACAAGGATTTCTTGCGCAGTGAAAATAACTTCTACCGTGTGCTTAAAGGCTTCGGCGTCAAAGCTTCCGTCATCGTTTAAATAATGCAACAGATTAAGCGAGGCGAGATTACATGCAGAATTATCGAGGTGCATGTACTCACTACACGGGTTCGAGCCGTTAATGCGGCCTGCATTTGGAGTCGTGTGCCATCGGTTAATCGTTGTGTCGAACTGCATGCCAGGGTCTGCACAGGCCCATGCGGCTTGCGAAATTTCACGGAACAACTCACGAGCCTTAACTGTTTTCACTGTTTTTCCAGTTGTCACTGCCTTTAAGTCCCAATCAGCGTCAGCTTCTACAGCTTGCATAAATTCGTCAGTGACACGGACTGAGTTATTGGCATTCTGATACTGCACGCTGAAGTTGTCTTTGCCGTCGAGGCTCATATCAAACCCGGCAGCTTCAAGTACGCGAGCCTTACGCTCTTCAATTTCTTTACACCAAATAAACTCTTGGATGTCGGGGTGGTCTACATTTAAAATTACCATCTTAGCTGCACGACGGGTTTTGCCACCACTCTTAATTGTGCCTGCACTAGCATCGGCGCCACGCATAAAACTGACTGGTCCGCTTGCCTTACCGCCACTGGCGCTGAGGCGTTCAGCGCTCGAACGAATGTTTGAAAGGTTTACTCCAGAACCTGAGCCGCCCTTGAAAATAGTTCCTTCTTCGACGTACCAGTTCAAAATTGAGTTCATGTCATCATCAACACCAAGTATGAAACAAGCACTTGCTTGCTGGGAACGGCTTGGCACCCCAATGTTAAACCAAACGGGGCTATTAAAAGCCGCGCGCTGGGTAGCCAAAATGTACTTAAGTTCTTCCGTGAAGGTCTCGGCCTCTGCTTCATCGGCAAAATAACCCTCTTGCAGACCGGCACGTGCAACAGTGTCTACAATACGATCAATGAGGGTTTTAACCGACGCTTCTCGATCTTTAGCACCTGGCGTACCTGCAAAATATTTTTGAGCAACGATGTTAACAGCGTTTAACGACCAGCTTTCCGGAAATAGCACGTCTTTCTGCTCGAAAACGGGCTTGCCTGTCATAGGGTTCGTTAAAAGCGAATCACGCTTTACCCATTTAAGCTTGTCATAGGCGCTTTCGCCTGGCTTTGTGAAATAGCGATTTACGCCAATAACATTAGTTTGTGCCATTTTTATACCCTCACTTTTTTTAAATTATATTTTTGGTGTATTTGTTTGAAGCTCACTTTCTTTTTTGCAATACTATGACGCTCTCAATTCGTCGTAAGTATTACCGTAAAGCGCGCTCTGCATCCTGGGTTTTCGCGCATCCCCAGGTTGCAGAACGAACTTAGGCTTCGTTCTGATTTTTTTTAGCCCGTATTTGAGCCAGCTCGGCTTCGAATCCAGTAATGTCGCTGAAGCGACGATACACACTGGCAAACCGAACATATGCAACTTCCGAGAGTTCTGCCAAACCCTCCATAATCAGCTCGCCAACACGGTTAGATTCAACTTCTGGTTCGCCCCCGGCATACAACTCGTTCTCAACCCGGGCGACAAGTGATTCTAGTTGCACATTGGTGACTGGCGTCTTTTCGCAGGCCCTATGAAGGCCTGCAAGCAGCTTTGTGCGGCTAAACAGCTCCCGCGAGCCATCGTGCTTAATAACGACAAGTTGTGGCCTTTCAAGGCGTTCATACGTGGTAAACCTGAACCCACATTGCTGGCATTCACGTCGTCGACGCGTCGATTCGCCTTCGGCTACATCGCGGGATTCGATAACCTTAGTGTCTTCAAACTGGCATTGGTGGCATTTCATAGGGCTGTTTCCTCTCGATTGCTTTGAATGTGCAATCACTATATATAGTGTGTATAGCAGGTATAGTATACCCCTCATATGGTGTTTGCAAGCAAAATTTGCTGTAATTTTTGAAACAAAAACCGCCAACTTGTGGCGGTTTTATGCTACGAACTTCTTAGGCTACTATTTTTCTGCTTCGTCGTCTTTTGCATCGTCTTTTTTGCGGCGGGTTAGCCGGCGCAAAAACGAAGGTTTATCGAAGGTGTCTTCTTCGGGCTCGTCTTCAAAGTTCCAAATATTTGGTAATGGCGTTTCGTCTTTGAAGTCGGCTGATTTGTCTATTTTCTCGGGTTTTACGTCTTCATCCTTTTGCTTGTCTACTTCTAAGTCAAGACTTTGCACCTCTTCTTCCGAGATTTCTTCGGGTTTTACGTCTTCAGCATGAACACCGTGCGCAACCTTACTTAGCTCAGCTTCAGCCTCTGCGTCATGGCTAGCAAGTTCTGAAAGGCCAGTTTCTACTGGTGCATCGTCAATTGGGGTACTCACCTTTTGGCGGTTCGCATAATATGATTCTTCAAACCCAGTTGCAACTACGGTAATAATAATCTCGCCGTCGAGTTCTGGGGTAATCGTAGCACCAAATATAATGTTTGCGTCCGGGTCTGCTGCGGCAGTAATTGTTTCTGCTGCGGCGTTAATCTCATGCATAGACATGTCCATGCCACCAATGACGTTGAACAAAATACCCCGAGCACCATCGATAGAAATTTCGAGTAACGGTGATTCGATAGCTTGATGCGCTGCTTCAACTGCACGGTCGTCGCCACTCGCGCGACCAATACCCATAAGCGCACTTCCTGCGTTACTCATAACCGTCTTTACATCGGCAAAGTCCAGGTTAATAAGTCCGTGTACCGTGATAAGGTCAGAGATACCTTGAACCCCTTGGCGAAGTACATCATCTGCCACCTTAAACGCCTCTAAAAGCGGCGTTCGACGGTCGATTGTTTGTAGTAGACGGTCGTTTGGAATCGTAATAAGCGTGTCGACATTGCCGCGGAGCTTATCGATTGCGTACTCGGCGTTCTTGCGGCGTTTTTCACCTTCAAACGCAAATGGGCGGGTTGCAAAACCAACAACTAAAGCGCCTGCTTCACGAGCAACTTCGGCAACAATATGACCAGCACCACTACCAGTACCACCACCGGCACCAATGGTAATAAACACCATGTCTGCTCCGGTAAGCGCTTTTTTAAGTTCTTCGCGACTTTCGCTTGCGGCACTTTCACCAACTGTTGGGTCTGCTCCGGCCCCCAAGCCGCGAGTCATGTCGCCACCAATGTGAATCTTTGTCTGCGCCTTGCTGTGATGCAACGCTTGTGCATCAGTGTTAACGGCGACAAACTCTACACCTTGCACACCAGCATCAACCATGCGGTTAATGGCTGCGCCACCGGCGCCTCCAACACCTACAACTTTAATTCGGGCAAATGTTTCAATCTCTGGCTGTACTTGGGGCATACAAACTTCCTACTTAGCGTTAGTCTTATTGATTCTATTATATACAATTACACCCAAAAAAGTACTCGGGACATGAAATACCATTTCGGGCGTGCCTCATTTATATGTTCAGCTGTTATTTTCGTGTGGTAAGTTTCTTAAATTTGTTGAACAACCCAGCGGTAACCTGTGAGCCGGGGATAATCGATGTGTTCGGTTGACCACCATCGCTCAAAAGCATATCTAGCAACATGAGTCCGACTGCTGTGGCGTATTCAGGACTTTCAACGCTCGAAATAATACCGCTTACACTAGTTACTTTACCTGTTTTAGCTGGCAGCTGTAATCGCTCGCGGGTGTATTCAGCAATACCTGGCAAATTAGCCATTCCACCGACAATAACCACACCGCCCGGAAGCTTACGACTTTTGCCAGCTTTTCTAAATTCACGGTCGACTTGTTCTAGTAATTCGTCTATGCGTGATTCGACCACAAGACGAACCGTCTTTTCTGCAAACTTGTGCCGCTTACCATCGTGTTCTACGCTCACTGCTTCGGCTGGCGGATTACTAAAATCAAGTGTGGCATGAGCCAGCTTAACTGCTTCGGCAATATCAAGGTCGGTTTTTAAGCCAATGGCTAAATCGTTTGTAAGATGTTGACTGCCTATTGGTATGACTGCGACGTGCTCTACTTCGCCTTCGTCCAAAATAACTAAGTTTGTCGTACCAGCTCCGATATCGAGTACCGCGGTGCCCGATTCTTTCTGACGCCGGTCGAGTACCGCTTCGGCTGCTGCAAGGCTTGCAACGGTATGATTGTGCACCGGAATTTGGGCACGCTCAAGCGCGGTATCAAGAGTCCTAAGGAGCGGTATACCCGCTGTAACGACAAGTGTCTCAACTTCAAGACGGACCCCTTGCATACCAACGGGGTCTTTAATGTTGTCTTGGCCGTCAATGCGATAGTTTTTGGCGAATACTTGAATGATTTCACGATTAGCCGGTAAATTAATAACCGTAGCGGCCTCTTCTACACGTGCGCGGTCGTCGTCTGAAATCTGTCGGGTTGGCGAGCTAATAGCAACGACCCCATGTGACGTCTGCCCATGAATGTGGGCGCCATTTACGTTAATGGTTGCCCCTGTTACGCGCACACCAGCCATGCGTTCTGCTTCTGCGACTGCATCGCTAATAGCATTCGATACTTCTTCGACGTGGACAACCGCCCCTTTTCGCATGCCATGGTTAGGGCTCGAACCCATCCCAATTACCGACAAGTGATTTTCAGCTTCGCGGTGCTCAAGCATACCAATAACGCAGCGGACGTTAGCAGTACCAATATCGAGGCCTACGAAATAAGGAGCTTTTTGCATGTTATGGCAAGTATACCGCTAGTGCTACACGGTGAGCAAGTCTAATGCAGTTATGGCAGTCGTGTAAGAATTTCGAATCCGGTATCGGTAATCAAAATCGTGTCTTCAAAATGAGCCGCCAAACTACCGTCGCGCGTTTCAATTGTCCAATCATCCTGCGCAGTAAACACCTGATACGAGCCAAGGGTTGCCATAGGCTCAATTGCAATAGTCATACCACTTTTAAGTTGTGGGCCCGTGCCTTTGCGGCCGTAGTTTGGAATGTTTGGGTCTTCGTGTAGCTGGTGACCAACCCCGTGGCCTACTAGGTCACGGACAATGCCAAGCCCCGCTTCATCTAAAACAGCTTGAATCGAGCTCGCAATATCGCCAACCAAGACGCCATCTTTTAGCACAGCTATGCCGGCATCAAGAGACGCTTTTGTTGTTTCAACTAATTTCAACTTCGCTTTGTTGGCCGTGCCAACAATAACCGTTCGTGCTGCATCGGTAATCATACCCTGGTGCTTGATGCCAAAATCAAGACTCAAGACATCGCCATCTTTTAAAACATACTTATTGGGTATTCCGTGGACAACTGCCTGGTTTACCGATATGCAAATTACGTCTGGAAACCCGTACTGGCCTAGAAAAGCAGGAATCGCGCCAAGTTTTTTTGTTTCTGCTGCAGCGAAGTCAGCGACCTCTTTTGTAGTCATGCCAACTTTGGCATATGCCGCTGTTGCATCTAAAACGGTCGCTAACATGCGTCCGCTTTCACGCATCCAAATAATTTCTTGTGGTGTCTTAACTTTTGTGAACATTTACTACAACCTTGAAAGCTCTTTCGAAATATCAGCAAAAACATCGAGAGCCTCTTGAGACCCGTCAACGGTTATAATCGGCACTTTGTGAGCCTCTAAATCACGAATAATTGGGTGAATTGCTGTTTCGTATATCTTAAATCGGGCTGCTATGGCCTCTTCGGTATCATCAGGACGGCCACGGTTAACCAGACGTTCTAAAACCACTTCTTTGTCGACCTGAATATGCACAACAGCCCTAATGGTATATACCCGAGACTTGTGTGAACCAACGAGCCAATCTGTCTGATATACGCTCCGCGGAAACCCATCAATAATAATTTCAGGCCCAGCACCGACTCGTGTAATTTCTTGCTCTAAATAGCCAATAACCTTATTGTCATCGAGTAATTTTCCCGAGCGCATAAGCTCGGCATCTTCGCCCGAAACAGTTCTTCGTAGCACCTCACCGATATATATCCACCGGTATTTGCCCGTCGCAGATAGTAGTTGGCTTTGCGTACTCTTTCCCGAGCCAGGAACGCCAACCATCAGAATCATATGCTAGTTTGCTCCGTCCATAAACTGCTTGACTCTGGCCGATACTTCGCGGCCATCGGCTTTTCCAGCAACCGCTTGCATCACCTTAGGCATCAGCTGTCCGAATCCATAACCAGTATCGAGCAATGCGGCTTGTTCGGCAATAATAGCGTCTACTTCTTGCTCGGTAAGCCCAGCAGGCGCATATGGTGCATATACCGAGCGCTCAAACTCTTCTTTTGCGGCAAGCTCTTCCCTGCCATTTGCCATAAAAATATCACGCGCTTCAACACGTGACTTTATTTCTTTTTGCACCACCTTAATTGCCTCTTGCTCTGTGAGGTCATGGCCAAGCGCAATACGCGCATTCATAAGGCTGCTTTTAAGCAAACGCAGCGCCTCTGCAGTGGCTTTATCGCCACTTTTAAGCGCTGCATTAATGTTTGCGTTAACAGTCTCGAGCATTAGCGTTGGCCAAGCTTAGCACGCTTTGCTTTGAGGTTTTTGCGTTCACGACGAATAATTGCTTTATCGCGGCGATCACGTTTGCTCATAGGCTTTTCAAAAGCTTGTGCTTGCTTAACCGTAGCGAGAACGCCCGATTGCTGAACTTTACGGCTAAATCGTCGCACCAAACTTTCGGTGGACTCTTTTGCATCTTTACGAGTAACTTGAATCATACTTGAAATATTCTACCTTATTAATCTGTTATTGACAAGGGTTATCACCCAAGTAAAAAAGATTTATATTTGCTGGTTCTTTTGTTGGGTAGTGCGTTGGCTCTTAAGCACGATACCCTGGAGTTCTTTAAAGATAGGGAAGTTTTTATTCGTTGAATAGATTTTAGTATTACCTTGTTTTTCACTGGTCAAAAAACCAACTTTTTCAAGGCGCTTTAGTTCACGCTGAATGTTGCCAGCGTCTTCTTTAATTAGTTTTGCAAGACCACGAACGTGCGTCTTAAAATCTGGGTACTTAGCGTACACAACAATAATTTTTCTTCGCACCCGAGATGTAATAAAAACGTCTAACATATTTCCCTACCTGCTGTTATTCAAACAACGAGTAGTATAGCTGTTTTTTGCGCCGGCCGCAAGTTAAATAGCGTATAGTTTTTACATGCACTATGTAGAGGTCGCTATTGCAAAAAGCCGTGGGGGCTCCCGTTTGTATACCTATGTAACAGATATAGCGGTTGCGCCAGGTGATATAGTCGAGGTCCCTTTTGGGCAAAAATCTGTTAACGGAATTATTGTTGCCGTTGTAAAAAAGCCAGACTTTGCAACTAAAGAAGTTATCAAAAAATATTCTTTTTCCCTGCCACCTACAAGCCTGCAACTGCTTACCTGGTTATTTAGTTTTTACCCGGACGATTACAGTAGTTTAGTGCAACTCTTGCTACCTGCAAGCTTTACGGTTAAGCCTTCAAAGCAATCACTCAAGCCAATTTCAGGCAAAGGCGACCCTCTTCCTGCGCCCACCCCAGAGCAAAAACAGGCGCTTGAAATCATTGCTGACAACCGACGGATACTCCTACACGGCGACACAGGCACTGGTAAAACACGCGCCTTTCTTGAAGCAGCACAGCAGACACTTTCACAAAATAAATCAGTTATTATTTTAACACCCGAAATCGGGCTCACGCCTCAGCTGCTAACAGACGTTGCCCAATATTTACCCGCCCCGGTCATTTTGGCCCATAGTGCAATGACAGATTCAGAACGGCGTAAAGCATGGGAGTATGCGGCCACAAGCACAGAGCCGGCCGTATACGTCGGACCTCGCTCGGCGCTTTTCTTACCCATACACGAAATCGGGCTCATTGTTATTGATGAAGCCCATGACGCAGCCTATAAACAAGGTCAATCACCCCGCTACCAAACCTTACATGTCGCGGCTGCACTTGCCGGCATACACAATGCAAAACTTATTGTGAGTAGCGCCACACCAAACATCTCTGATTGCGAGCAAGTTCAAGCGCGTGGCTTCGCCCAAGCACGGCTTACGCAGCTCGCCGCAGGAGACCTACGCAGTACGGTTAGCCTTGTAGATATTACGGACAGAGACCTGTTCACCAAAAACCCTTACGTATCTGACGAACTTTTACATGCACTTGAGCAAACGCTGCAAAAAGGTCTGCAAAGTATCATTTTCTTGAACCGCCGCGGGAGCGCTCGACTCGTCCAATGCTCGCAATGCGGCTGGCAAGCAATTTGCCCGAATTGCGGCATACCCCTAACGTATCACCACGACGTACATACGCTTCGGTGCCACACCTGTAACTTTAGCCAAACTGCTCCGTCGAGTTGCCCTGACTGTAATTCGGTAGATATTCAGTTTAAGTCTGTCGGCACCAAATCAATTGTCGACATACTTGCCACGCAGTTCCCTAAAGCTCGAATTATGCGATTCGACACGGACAACAGCGCAAGCGAACAGCTTCATAAGCATGTGGCAACCATTAAGGCTGGCGATGTGGATATTTTGGTTGGAACCCAGCTTATTACTAAAGGCATCGACCTGCCAAACCTTGGCCTTGTAGGAGTAATAAATGCAGATACTGGCCTTAACCTACCCGACTATCGTGCCGAGGAAGTAACGTTCCAGCAGCTCCACCAGGTTGTCGGCAGAATTGACCGTGGACATAAAGAAGGTTTGGCAATTATACAGACACGTGTGCCCGAGCACCCTGTTATGCAGGCCGTACTAAATCGTGACTGGAAATCGTTCGCAGAATATGAATTGCAAAAACGCAAAACATACAAATACCCACCATATAGCTACCTCGCGCTCTTTCAAGTTACAAAAAGAACTTCAGCACTTGCTGAAAAAGAGGCCCAAAAAGCAGTCGATATACTTTCGCGGTCAGGTCTAAAGCTTCAACTTCTTGGCCCAAGTCCGAGTTTCTTCGAACAATCGGCAAGTGGCATGACATGGCATATCATTGCAAAAAGTGCGAAACGCTCGCAGCTTGTTGAGGCTGCTAAATTATTACCCGCCGGTTTTAAAGCAGACATCGACCCGCTTCATCTTTTATAGTCCTACCGCTAACTTCTTTGGTATACTTACAAGCAATGGCAAAAACAGCGACACTAAAAGATATTATTACGCTACCGAATGCACATTTGCGCGAGCGCTCACGCAAGGTTGGTATGGTAAGCCCCGAAATCCTCGACCTTATTAGTCGTATGGAAGCGGCAACATTAGACTGGGAAGCAAGCCGAAGCCATGAGGTAGGCGTTGCTTTAGCGGCCGTTCAAATAGACGAGCTCTACCGAGTCGTCGTTATTCGCAATGATTTCGACGATAAAAAGAATACCAGCTTTACTGCATACATAAACCCCGTAATTACCAAATACGAAGGCAAGTTAGTTGAAGATTATGAAGGCTGTCTGAGCATTAAAGACATATACGGTCGCGTTCCGCGCTATGAAAAGGTACGCATTAAAGCGCTCGACACAAATGGCAACGAATTCCGCGTCACGGCTGAAGGCTTTTTGGCCCGAGTCTTCCAACATGAGATTGACCACACGAATGGCACGGTATTTATAGACCACATTAAAGACGTCCCCGATGCGTTCTTTACACTCGACGCAGAAGGACATCTTACCCCTAAAGACTACGACTCAGAAATTAAAGACAACGAGGAGCTATTTTAATGGACCAACTCGCTTCGACGGTCATATTTTTTGGAAATGGGCCTGTCGCGGCAAAATGCTTGCAAGGCTTTATTGATAGTTTTGGTACCGATGCTCTTGAAGCAGTGATAACTAAAACGCGGCCACCTCACCATAAAGACGTAGCGCCCGTAGAAGAGCTCGCTAAAAACCTTGGGCTTACCGTATGGTTTGCAAACACCAAAAGCGAACTCGATGAGATTATTACTAACAACCAGCCTTCAAGCAAAGTTGGGGTTGTTATTGACTACGGGGTTGTCATCAGCGCTAATACAATCAGCTACTTTGAAAAAGGTATTATAAATAGCCACTTTAGCTTACTTCCAGAATGGCGCGGCGCCGACCCTATAACCTATAGCCTGCTTTCAGGCCAAAATAAAACTGGGGTTAGCCTCATGCTCATAGATAAGGGGCTTGACACCGGACCATTACTTGCACGCGTAGATTATGATTTAGATGATTCGGACAATTCAGACACTCTAACAAATAACCTCACCGAACTAAGCAACCAATCACTGCAGCACGTTCTTCCACTTTGGCTATCCGATCAAGCCATCCCTCTCGAGCAAGCTAACGGCCCAATCACCTACTCACGTAAACTCACAAAAAACGATGGCATTCTCGTTTTCACTAAAAGTGCTACCGAACTCGAACGCGAAATTAGAGCATTTAGCGGCTGGCCAAAAAGCAGAACAACAATTGCGGGAATCGACTGCGTAATTACAAAAGCTCAAATTAGTCCTGCTTCAAGCAGCCCAGGTAAAATTACCGTAACGGACTCAAAAACAATCCTCATCGGCTGTAAAACAAGCTCTTTAGAGATTCTTGAGCTCCAACCTGCTGGTAAAAACAAAATGCCCGTAAGCGCGTTCTTAAACGGCTACGGGCATCTTTTGTAAGTATTCTTGATTACTGCTGAGTTGCTGCTAGAATACTTGGTGCTTGCTCGGTAATTTCGGCTTTAAGCGCTGCAAGCTCAGAAGCAACGACATCTTTATAGTTAGGCACGTTTGTTTCGAGCCACTTAAGCGCACCCGCCTCATCGTTAGCGTCCATGAGTTGTTCGAACTCATTTAATTGTTCGTCTGACATGCCATGCGCAAGCTTCATGCCAACACGTAATTCAAGCGTCTCATAAATGTGTGCAAGCATTTTTCGCTTGTCGTCGGCTGGTAATGCTGCCAGGCCTACACTTGCTAGAAAATCGTCATCTATTTTAAACATAACTTCAGTATACAATTATTTACTAAACTGCAAAATTACAGTGTGCGTTCGCGGATTTCACGGGTGTACACTTCTATGCGGTCGCCTTCTTGCAAATCCACACGTGTTGTCGTGCTCAGGCTCATGCCGCACATTTCACCTTCTAAAACTTCTTTGGTATCTGTTGGTCCGTGTTTTAAATTTACAACCGGTAAAGCACTCGCAAGCTGTTCATCGCCCCTGAAGACGTTCGCAAAAGCAGGTATAACCAGCTTTCCTTTCGTTACTTCACCACCACAGATAGCGTCCGTTTTCGTTGTTTTAAATACACCACGTACGATGAGCCTTCCGACTTCGGTCACAACCTCTTCTGGGGCCAAAAGTGAGCTCATTGATTCACGAGCGTCATCGATAAGTTCATAAATAATTTTATACAGACGAACCGTCACCTTGTCTCGAGAAGCAAGCTGTTTTATGTTCTGGGGCATATCGACATGGAAACCATATATAACCGCGTTACTGGTAGCGGCCATGCGAATATCGTTTTCGGTTATGGTGCCGACTCCTGAGCCAACGACACGAATCGCAACATCTTCGGTATCAAGCGTCTTAAGGCTATCTATTACCGATGTAAGTGAACCTTGTACGTCTGCTTTAACAATAATATTGAATTCTTCTTGGTTGGTCTTTTGGTTGATTAAGCGAATAAGCTCGTTGCTCGTCATGCCAGAGTTATTTGAGGCGTCACCTTTTTGGCGTGCCGTATCTGCAGACAAATGTCGTGCTTCTTTTTCATTTTTTACAACAGTAAAACTGTCCCCAAATTCCGGAAGTGATTTAAATCCTACAACAATTATAGGGGTCGAAGGTCCAGCAGATTTTACCTGCTTACCTGCTGTTGTTTCTAATACCTTAACTTTTGCATAGGTCCCACCGGCTACCATAAAGTCGCCCTGCTTAACGGTTCCTTGCTCTATAAGTGCAACAGCTATAGGACCACGGCCAGTTTCCATGTGCGATTCAATTACAAGGCCCTCACCAGGTACAGCAACATCGGCTTTTAACTCTTCAACATCTGTTACAAGCAAAATCATTTCAAGCAGCTTATCGATACCTTCTTTTGTCTTCGAAGATACCGGAACTACTACCGTTGAGCCGCCCCACTCTTCTGGAATCATATCTTGGTCGGCGAGTTGCTGACGCACGCGGTCAAGATTAGCACCCTCTTTATCGATTTTGGTAATGGCAACAATAATCTGCACACCCGCTTTGCGTGCAAAGCGAATCGCTTCAAGTGTTTGTGGCTTTATACCGTCATCGGCAGCAACAACCACCACTGCAACGTCCGTAAGGTGCGCTCCGTGCTCACGCAAGGCCGCAAAGGCCTCGTGACCAGGTGTGTCTAAAAAAGTTACCGTACGGCCCGTGTATGTCACCTGGTAGGCACTAATGTGCTGCGTAATACCGCCAGCTTCGCCAGCAGCGACATCAGCCTGCCGAATAACGTCAAGAAGTGACGTCTTGCCGTGGTCAACATGCCCCATAACTGCCACTACTGGCGGGCGTGCCTCGGCTTTATCGCTGAGCTCACGAGTTCGCTTTGTAACAACCTCTGTTTCTTCTGTGGCCTTCTCGGCCACAAGTTCAACTTCAATACCCAACTCACCTACTAAGATTTGCGCGGTATCGAAGTCGATTTTTTCGTTAATGGTCGCCATTACCCCGTTTTTGAATAGCTCACCGATTAGTGTTGTTGCCGGCAAAGAAAGTTTCTCTGCGAGAGCGCCCACTGTAATCATGTCGCCGATTTCGATAGTTCGTGCCATTTCTCTCGCTCCTTTCTATATGCTCGCTTTGGTAGGCGCCCAGCTCGTGAACGCCTACCTCAGTTCGTGCCGTTATTTATGCTTCTTTTAAGCTCAGCGCTATTTTGCGCGCTTCTTTGTTTACTTCAAGAACCTTGAACTGCTTCTTTTCGTTAAGCTTAAATATCTTCTCTGGGTCTACGGCGTCTTCACCACTAGCTGCAATTTCTGACACGTGTACAAGCGCCTCTACGGCAGGGGTAAGCTGTACGAATGCGCCAAATGGAGTGATACGAGTAATCGTGCCCTCAATGGTTGCGCCCTTCTTGATAGACTCAACATCTTTCATCCAAGGGTCGTCGCTCATCTGCTTAAGGCTTAGACTAAGGCGTTCTTTGTCGATTGCGATAATCTTTGCCTTAACTTTATCGCCATTCTTAACGTACTTGCGAGGGTCTTCAACGCGTTCCCAGCTAATTTCACTAATGTGAATTAAGCCTTCGATGCCGTCAACGTTTACAAACGCACCGAAGTCAATTACGCCGGTAATGGTACCTTCAACGACATCGCCAACCTTAAGTTCGCTAAATCGGGCAACCATGTCATCTTTGATTGCTTCTTTTTCGCTAAAGATAAGCTTGTTGTCTTTACGGCTTACATCTAACAAGCGTACTCGTATTGGCTTACCAATAAGCGAGTTAAGCTTCTGCAAAATCTCGTCCTTGTCGGCACCAGATACGCGTGGGTAGTGGTCGGCGCTAAGCTGGCTTACTGGTAGGAAACCACGAATACCTTCGAGCTCCATAAGAAGTCCGCCTCGGTTAGCGTCATATGCTGCAACTTCAATAATTTCATTTGCATCCGCAATGCGTTGTAGTTCATCCCAGCCACGGTCTTTTGCTGCCTTGCGAAGGCTCAAAAGTGCATGCCCGTCTTCAATTTCTGGATCAACCACGCTGGCGCTAATTACTTGTCCTACTTCTAAGTTTTGGCCAAAGCCAATTTCGCGTCGCATAACGACACCAATACCTTGTGCGCCTAAATCGAGCCACACTTCGTTCTTACGGATGGTAAGAACCTTTGCTTCTACTACATCGCCACTTTTAAGCGCCTTGATGTCGCTTGCTGCAAGTAGCTCGTCCATTGTTACTTTAGTCATTGTTATTACTCACTCCTTTAATGTGATATTTCTGCGCTTGAGCCACCAACCGCACCATCACCCCTGGACATTAAGAGTGTCTGGTACCGTTTTTTGAACTTCAGCGTTCAGATTACTTTCATTTTACCCGAAAAACAGAGTAAAGGCAACTTTGGTTACGGGGGCGGAGGTGCTACACTATGCCCATGATTATTGCAGTAGATATTGGCGGAACCAAAACACTAGTCGCAGCCGTAGCCGCCGACGGTACTATACAAAACCAAATACGTTTCGAGACACCTCAAGACTACGAACAATTTCTAGAGGAACTTGCAAAAAATATTGTAAGCGTAACAACAGAACATATCGAAATTATATCTGTTGCTGTACCGGGTATGCT
>CAZPLH010000009.1:0-18580 GCA_964587465.1 uncultured Candidatus Saccharibacteria bacterium
GGTATGCTCGACCGCGGCGCGGGGGTTGTTAAGAAGCTCGGTAACCTCCCCTGGGAGAACAAGCCTATTGCAAACGACATTTCAGAGCGCTTTGAAGATGCAGATGTGCTAATTGAAAATGACGCTAACCTGGCCGCCCTTTCAGAGGCGAACGAGCTTAGCGACAAGAATCAAAAGGTGCTGTACATAACCTTCAGTACCGGCATTGGCACCGGCTTTGTTGTTAATGGCGTGCTAGACCCTACTCTGCTTGATGCCGAGGGCGGACACGTCATTATCGGCGGAAAGATGTGGGAAGACATTGATTCTGGCAAGGCAATTGTGGCGAAATACGGCAAAAAAGCATCCGAAATTGACGACCCTGCCATTTGGAACGAGATTGCCAAGGATATGGCTACCGGTATCATTGACAACGTTGCGATTTTTCAACCAAAAACAGTTGTTATAGGTGGTGGAGTTGGTTCTCATTTTGCAAAATTTGGCAATATTCTACAACAGTATGTTTCACAACAAACGCCTAAAATGGTAGAAATTCCTACAATAATCGGCGCAAAACGGGCCGAAGAAGCAGTAATTTATGGGTGTATCATCCTTGCCAAGCAAGAGCTTTCCCACACAAGCTAACTTGCTTATTGTGTTCAAATCTCGCTTTCCGGACATTACGTTTAAGCCCGGCACTCATTTTGCCTGGTCGCCCAAAAATAGCACCATAACGTATGTAAAGGATTCTTCAAACGAAGAATCAAACGCCTATGCACTTATCCACGAAGTAGCTCATGCCGAGCTTGGCCACCTGTCATTTAGTGACGACTTTGGGCTACTTGCACTCGAAGTTGCGGCTTGGAATCATGCAAAAGGCTTGGCTACCTCTGTTAATGTAGCAATCGACGAAGATTATGTTCAGGATTGTCTAGACACCTATCGTGATTGGCTTCACGCGCGCGCTACCTGCCCTTCGTGCGGAATTGTGAGCTTGCAGGTAAACGAAGCCGCCTACAGCTGTTTTAACTGTAGAACAAGCTGGAAAGTGCCCAAAAGCCAGGCGTGTCGTGTTTCAAGGCGCGTCATTACGTAAAATACTTATTTATAGCACAAGCTTATTGACATATTAGCTAAAGCATGTTAATTTATAAGCACTAGAGGGTCGTACCGTATTGCCAAAAGGCAACGCGGCACGGCTCTTTTTTATAGAAACAAAGGTGGGACTAATTAAGGGAGGCTATAAAATGGCTGGAACTAAATCAGGCGGCGTTGCCGCTGCTTCAACCAACAAAACCCGCTACGGCAAAGACTTTTACGCAAAAATCGGTGCAATGGGCGGCAAAAAAGGTAAGACTGGTGGATTTTACGCAAACCGCGAACTAGCACGTGCTGCTGGCGCAAAAGGTGGCCGCATTAGCCGCCGAACAAAAAAAGAAGTTTAATTCTTTTTTACCCATCAAAAAAGCACCCGCTTATGGGTGCTTTTTTGTTAGGTCTACTATGGAAGCTTAGGTTTGTTTCTGCCGAACTGCGAGACACGGCACAAACAAGTTTTTTACGACTTTACCCTCCCAAACATAGCTTTCCAATTTGTAAATGTTTTGGTTTTTGTACTTATTAGTTTGAAGCAAACGTAACCACTTTGCAAGTATTTTGTGCACATTTTTTACTCATTATTTTTTGCACTCTATGCATATTAATTTCTACGAATTTACAGGGGTAATGATGCTCGTTTACTTACAAAAAACCGCTATTTCTATGTATGATATGTTACTAAGATATATCGGTTTATCCACAGTTTTGCGTTGTACTTTACAAGTGCTACCAATACCCTACTGCATAATTTGATAATTGTATGTGTAGGTTTTGCCTGGCTGCGGTGCAACATTTGTGCCCAACGCAAAACCGGTTGTTGTCGTGCCATTTACGTACGTTTGGAGCTTGGCGCTTTCAGCGCCAACTGGCGTTAGGATGATGCGTGGCGCAGCACCAAAGCTTGCAGAGAACGTAAGGTTGGCAATGTCGCCTATGGTGGTACTTGCGCCTGCAACAATGGTTATAGTACCTGCTGTGTCATTGCCGCTTATCTGCGTGACTGGTGCGGCAATATTATTTTGCGAATCTGCGATGCCTGCAGCACTTGCAGGCGCCACTACAGGCGCGTTACCAGCCGTAATAATGTGCCCGTTAATGGTTATGTTCTGAACGCTAATGTCCTGCACAGTTAGGTTACCAGTAAACGTTGCACTGCCGGTTACTGTAAGTGAACTAAGGCTAGTTGCGCCAGATACATTGACATTCTCGAAAATACCGTTTGTAGCATTAAGGTTAATGAGGCTCGCGCTGCTGCCATTTTGTACATATTGCGCCGATGAAGGACCGTTATAATACGCAACGCCGCTGAAGACTTCTATGCTACCTACGCCTGCACCACTGTATGCCTCGAGTGCGCGACCAACAACCATACCGGCTGCAGTTGCTTTCATTGCAACACCTGATACGCTCGATACAGTCAGATAGTCGCCTACGGCAATTGCACCGTTTTCTGTACTTACCTTGGTTGGAATGCGACCGCTTAAAGCAACTGGCTTTGGATGTGTTACGTCTGTTGAGCCATCTGATTCTGCGATTCCGCTGAGTAAAATACCTGGCTGAGTAGAGATTACACCGATAATGTCATTTGCATTAGCCGAGGTTGCCTTAACGATTGCTTTCTTAACACCGCTGGTTTTGTCGAGTGCGACAACATCGCCAGGCTGTAAGTCGTTGTTAACGTCAGAGTAATTCTCGGCAACGTCCGTAGAAGCCGCCGTAAAGGCTTGCGCGAAGAAGGTCAACTGTGTGCCACCGTTATTAACACAAGCGTGCCCTACTTGCGTACCACCCGTTGTCTTGAATATAAGGCCTTGAGCAGTCGCAGTCGCACAAGCCGCTGAAGCGGCAGGAATCTTCATAATTGCCGTATTGCCAGTTGTGCCACTAGCCAAGTCAATAGTATTTCCAGTTGCAATTTTGATTGCCGCACCTGTAGCACTGGTGTTGCCGGCAATATTTAATGCCGCACCACCAGTACTGCCAGTGTACGTTAAGTTCAATAGATTTCCCGTGCCAGTGGTGCTGCTACCGCTAATGTCTACTACGTTACCCGTAAAGCCGGTGGTCACACCAGTTTGCGCAATGCTCAACAGCTTAGTTGTTGTCTGGCCAGATGCGGAGTCGGTAATCGACAAGCCAACACCCGCCGTAGAGGCAGTCAGGATTGATACTACGTTACCCGTATGCGCCGCCGAACCGTTAAATCGAGCCAGACCATTGGTAAACGTACCGGTGCTTGATGAGTTGATGTTGAGCGCACTACCGGTACCATTAATGCCATTGCCTTGTACGTTTAAGATACTGCCAGAACCAGTGGTAATGGTGCTGGTAATGTTAACAGTATTCCCCGTAAAGCCAGTGGTTACGCCGGTTTGCGCAATGTTTAAGAGGCTATTACTAATTTGCCCTGTAGCGCTATTCGTAACGCTAAGAACGTTGCTCGTAGTCGAAGAATTCGACATAGAAATAGTGCCAGTTGAAGTATCGACACCTAGAATTGTGCTACCCGTAGAACTTAATACTTCAAGGGCGGTACCGTAGTCAGAGTTTGGCCTTACAGTAAGGTGCTCAGTCTGTTGAAGAGTTGAGTAAATGTTATTAAACGCTGTACCCGCTGAGCCTATATTTACACCGCCAACAGCCCCTGTGTTTGAGCCCATATCTATGTAATATAGCGACGAGCCAGAAGTCACTTCAGTCACGCTAAATTTAGGGATGCCATCTTTGCCACGGACCATCGAATAGTGCGAGCCTAGGCTCGAGAAAATCTGCGTTGCCGGCAAGACACTGCTACAACTTGCAGTAGTACACCTATAGTAGTAATTAACATATGAAGACCACGCGTCTGTATCGGCGTAGAAGATATTTGCCAGGTCGGATGGATCTACATATAGGCCTAAGCTCCACATTAACGGTACCGAGCTGGTGACCACATTAGTCGTCGAAGTGGAACAGCTGGCATTGGTACAGGTAACATATTGCAAGTTATTAGATCCGTCGATGTAGACTATTCGCGCAAAACCGTCTACAGAAGAAATATCAACAGCGCCGCCATGACGACCAGCAGCAGAAGTGCCTACAATAGTATTGCTCGATGTGGAACAACTAGCGTTAGTACAGGTGATAAGGTGCACTGAATTTGTACCCTGGTCTTGATAAACAATCCTAGCAAAGCCATCTTGGCCCAATACCATAGTATTGCGACTATTGATAAGGACCGAAACATTCGTAACCGTACTCGTATTTTTTGTACTACAGCTTGCATTGGTACATTGCTGGAAATACAGATTATTAGTATTGGTGTCAAAATAGCTAATCCTTGCAAAACCATCTGATGGCGCGATCTTTAAAGTTAAGCCTTGTGGTACTGATGTAGCATCTATGGTAGTTTTCGTGCTTGTTGAGCAAGAGGCATTGGTACATTGAGCAACCTTCACACCACCCGCATCAAGCGCATAAGCAATACGAGCAAAGTTATCTTGGCCCATAGCAACAGAAACTGAATTTCTAGCAGTAGTTGTAGCGGCAGCATCTACAACAGCAGTAGTACTGGTTGAACAACTGCTGTTTGTACACTGCAAGTAGCTTAGTTCACCAGCTGATGTTGAGTTGTAGGCTATCCTTCCAAAACCGTCTACTTGCGAGACCATCGTGTCTTGAGCAGTGTACAGCCCACTTGTTACCGACGAAATTGCCTGTTGTGAAGTCTTGGCATGGCTGGCGTAGGACCCGGCTGCTGTAAGCGGTATAAGATTGCCAAGTGTGACATCGCCCGTGTTATTAACACTAAAGAGTACACTACCGAGCGTAGAGTTATTGCTGCCTCGAATAGTGAATAGATTACCTACAATTGCGCTGTCCGCGTTCTGGATATCAATACCACTCCTTGTACTATCGAGTTTGATTTCTGGAGTAGTGCCACCAGTAGAAACGGTATAAGCCATCTGCAAGGTACCACAATTCCCAAACGTGAGTACACCAGCGCTACCGCTATTTTGTAGACATTGGTTAGCGCTTCCGCTACTGCTTGGCAAGGTCAAAGAATAGCCTGCGGTTCCGGAACTCGCTAAAATAGTGACCCCGTTTGCGTTGGCGGCGTTATTTAATACAAGCTTACCCGCAACTGCGTTTGAGCCCCCATTGTAGCTACCAAGTTGTAGCTGGCCATTTACAGTATCTACATTGAGCATATTGACTCCGTTAGCGTTCTGAACTTGGAAGGCTAGGGTCGAATTTGCACGATTTTGGAACAATGCAGGATTGGTAAATGTGCCGCTTACATCAAGGCTACCGAGCGAGTAGTTGTTGGCTGTTGTTGTAGTAGTTTGCACCAAGCTTACAGCATCAATCCAGAGCGTTCCTGAAGTTGCTGAACCTAATGTTACGTAAATACTTGGATTGGCCCCAATAGTACCACCTGTCGTCCAGTGCGTAGTAAATTGCTGCCAGTTCGTAGTACAGCTTCCATTGGTGACGACATTGGAGTCAGACCCGTTGTCGGCGTGTCCAATGGTCAAAGTGTTGATTATGCTCGAACATTTAGCCATAAACGTCATTTGGTATTGAGTACTCGCAGTAATGCTTGCAGTAAAGGCACTCTGACCATTTGTAGTTACCACACCTGAGTTAGCGGCTGTTATCACTGCTTTTAGGCTTTGTGAGCCTTGCCACCTATTTGTCGATGTATTGTCGGTTGCAAACGTAGATGTAGTCCCCTTGGCAATCCAGTTGCTCGTACCTTGCTCAAATCCAGAATTCTTAACGAGGTTTGTAGTATCGTTGCCTACCGAAAGCAGGGTTTCTGAACTACTATTGTTGACTTGTAGTGGTGTTGATGGAGTGATGGTACCGATGCCTACGTAGCCATCAAATGCAGCGCTAATACTGCCACCGGCAACATTTGTAATCGTAATGTCATCGATGCTCCATAGTGTTGGAGCATACCCAGTGAAGGTGTTACTCCACTTAAAGGTGTGCGTACCGCTTGAAACAGAGTATGAGCGGTAGGTGTAGCCATTATTGCTGTTTTGCGTAAACTGTACAGCACCGTCAATCGAGAACGTCTGGCCACCGCCATTAGCGGTAGATTTTTCCCAGAATGATATGGTACCTGCAGTTGCAAGTGTTCTTGTAATGGTCATATCTGACGGAGTTGCACCAGTGACACTTGCAGCATATGCGCCAGCGTGCCTATAACCCGCAGTCGTATCAATAAACCATGGATTCGTGCCCCCGGTGGCAAACGGTGTTAACAAACCGGACTCAAAGCCATTAGAGTATGCCCCTGCCACAGGTGTTGCAACATGGAATAGCGCGCCTGGTGAAGCGGTTCCGACGCCAACATTACCGTTGCTCTGAAGCGTCAAAATATTTGCTGTTTGCAACGAACCGTCGCTCAACTTCCTGTAATCAA
Source organism: uncultured Candidatus Saccharibacteria bacterium (assembly GCA_964587465.1). Lineage (GTDB taxonomy): Bacteria > Patescibacteriota > Saccharimonadia > Saccharimonadales > CAIOMD01 > JBBRSL01. The sequence continues at coordinate 6,491 of CAZPLH010000009.1, forward strand.
ATACAAGCTGGCCATTTGAAGAGCTCGATGTGTTTCTGGTTGCTTCTTGGAAGCCGAAGGTTGAATATTGATGGAATAGCTGGCCACCTTGTAGGTCGGTAGAAGTACTAGATGCTATCCCAGACCACAATGATGCCGCACTTCCACCCGTATTAATGTCCTGGATAAATCCAGCCGCTGCCGACGTCGTATTAATTGCTACTGCTCCGCTAAATATTGCCGACAAATTATCTGAAGTAACATTAGGGATTGTTATGTCATCTATCCACCACAATGTTGGCGAATACCCTGTAAAGGTGTTGCTCCACTTAAAGGTGTGCGTGCCGCTAGCTACGGAGAACGAACGGTAAGTGTAGCCGTTATAGCTATTTTGGGTGAACTGTACAACACCGTCGATTGAGAAAGTCTGGCCGCCTCCCGAAGCGGATGATTTTTCCCAGAATGATACGGTACCGGCTGAACCCATTGTTTTAGTAACCGTCAAATCACCCGGGTAGTCACCTGTAATTGCCACGGAATTCGAGCCAGCGTAAGCATTGCTTGCGTTAGTGTCTACAAACCAATTGTTGCCTATTGCAGAAGAGGTTATGAATGGAGCTAGCAAACCAGATTCAAAACCGTCCGTAAAGGTTGAAGTCGCACCCGAAACACCTACATGTAATGATGCAAGTGGCGTTGAGGTACTTATACCTACGCGTTGAGTAGTACTATCGGCGGTAAATATGTTGGCACCCCCCGCGCTTTGTATCTGGAATGCCGTAGATGAATCTGTTGAATTCTGGAACTTAGCAGCGCCTGTGTCACTAACACTAAACAGTACCGGTGCGCCTGTGGTTAAGTTTCCAGACACAGCACCATTTACAGTGAATAAGCTGCCCCCACTTACCCCACCGCTAAATGCATTCTGAATGTTTACGCCACCGCGTGTGCTGTCGAGCACGATTTCTGGAGTTGTACCACCAGTAGAGGCAGTATAAGCGCCTTGGAGCGTGGTGCTACCACCGCCACCGCAAGAGCCAAAGCCAAGCACGCCTGTACCCGTAGTGTCTTTTAGGCAGTCTCCAGACGATCCAAGAGCGGTTGGCAACGTAAGATTGTAGCTCGAGGCGGTCGCACCGGACACAATACCAACAGTGTTTGCATTGCTTGAGTTATTCACAACCAACCTACCGTTGACAGGGTTCGTGCCACCATTGTAGCTGCCAACTTCGAGCTCGCCGTTGGAAGTATCTATGTTTAGAATGTTGACGGAGTTTCCGTTCTGGACCGCAAAAGCAGCAGTAGAGTTTACTGAATTCTTAAAGACAGATTGACCAGTACTATTTACGCTGAATAGCGCGGCACCTAAGCCGGCACCGTTGCTTGCACGTACGGTCAGTAGGTTCCCGGCAATAGTAGTATCAGCATCCTGCACATCTAGGCCACCACGGGTGCTATCTAGTTTAACTTCAGGTGTAGAGCCGCCCGTAGAGATGTTATAGGCTTGCTGTAACGTACTACCGTTTATAGTTACCGTTGTTGCGCCACTACTCTGTCTAAGATCATACCGTGCAGAAATAGTTGCACCAGACAATGCAGTATTGAAAATCGCCGCTTCGTCGATAACCCCAACTGCATATTCAGTGTTGTCCCATCGCTTACCGATCAATACATCAGACTGAGAGTTAGTGCCTGTAGTCCCTGAATATGTTGCCGCCAGCGCACCATTAACATATGCGCTGTACTGCCCATTGTCGTTAACTAATGCCAAATAATATGTTTGCCCTACTGTTTGCGTAAATTGGTGCACAATTCTCCACGTACTACCGTCGTAATAGGCTAGTTCAATCTGGCTACCATTTTGTCTAAACGTATAAGGAATCCTACCGCTCGAAAAGCTCGTCCCAAGAATCTGGCCAATTTGCCCGCTTGATGCACCGGTAGGTTTAAACCATGCCTCTACCGTATAGGTTGTAAGGTTAATTAACGACGTGTCAGACCGTGAGTAATAGTCACCATTGCCCATGTCTACTGCCCCGCTCCCAATAATGGGGGTTGTTTCTACTGGCGTTCCATTCGAAGTTAGTGTTTTGCCATTTCCGCTCGAATCGGTGGTAAGCGCTCCAGATTCAAATCTCCAGTATGCAAGTGGAGATGAAGCATTAACGTCGTCAGGGTATGCGCTGTTGTTGGCAGGTACATCAGTTACGGTTACGCCACTACCTACAAAGTTTAAAATGCTCCTTTTAGCCACATCACTACCCTCATCCTGAATAGTGTGCCCCTGGTCACAGTCAATCCACTCGTTAGCCTGATAACACCTAAACTTATTTAGTTTCGTATTATAATATTGCGCGCCATTAACCCCCGTCGGGTCACTAAGCACGTCGTAGCTATCAATAACAAAAAGGCTGGCCGTAGTGTCGGTAGTGCTACTACCAATTTGTACTTTTTTATTTAATGTGTCAGCCGTAAGCAAGCTTACGCCGGCACCATTCTGAATTTGGAACGCGGTTACAGAATTAGTAACTGATTGTATTTTCGCGGTGCCGTAAACGTTCAAACCTACGCTACCGACAACACCGCCACTCGTCGTAGACATCGACAAATTACGCACTTTTGCCGTACTTCCCCAGTAACCACCATTCTTGCCTGCAAGACCGAAACGGTTTCCGGTTAGCGAACGAGTCGTGTCAGTGTAGTTAATGACCACCGAGCCATCGTAGTAGACTTTAATGTTCGTACCATTTAAGACAATGCGCATATCGTGCCAGGTGTTGTGGGTAAACGTTATTGGCGATGAAGTAGCAAGAAGAGTTGAATCATAGTAAAGAGTAATCTCGCCCGTCTGATTACCGTAATTCATATTATCGACCGATACTTTATACCCGCCCGATGCATCACCGGGGTTTACAGGTGTAGTCGTAGCGTGGCTAAACCAAAACAAATTATCGGTTGCGTCAGTTCTATTGAATTGATAGCTCGTGTCATAGTTTGTCGTTGAGTTATCGAAATACGTAATCTGCCCGTTACAGAACGATGTTTTAACTATTTCTAGATATTGTCCCGCAACATGCGAATAACAATATGCAGGTCCCGACATGGTACCTGTAGGCGTATCGGTCATTGGGTCGTCGATTGCATTGATGGCCGATACGCCTAGATTAATTTGATTGTCAGAAGTGCCTACGGAAAATACACTACCGCCTGACGTGTTCTGAATCTTAAATGCTGTGCTTATATCGTTAGGGTTACTTATTGTCACCCCACTACTTGCTTGCAACTGCAACCCATTTGTACTCTTTAGGTTGCCGTCGCTTAGGGTGGTTGAGCCTGCACCTGTTACGACGCCACCCAAGAAGTAACCCTGGAAGAAGCGGTTGGATTGGGTGGTGTAGTCAGTTGTCGTTGCACCGATGTTTTGGACGTTGTACTTGGTAACCGAAGCGCTTACGTCGTAGCTAACTGCAGGGCTTACCGTAAGCGTGGTGGTGCCACCACCGCTCACAATACGGGTGTAATAGTCTTGGCCAGCGTTGTTGATGAAAATGACATCGTTGTTTGCAAAGCTACCTGCAGCTGTTAGCGTTACCGTTGTAACATTCGTACGAGCCGTAGCTTCGGTTGTGCCGGTGGTAGCCGTAGAAGCGCCGACTCCAAGCAAATTACCGGTGTTGTCTACCTTAAGTACGCTAGTGCCTGCATTTAATATGTTAAGCGAGTTACTTGTGCCAGCATTATTAATTGCCAAGGCATCAACACCACTTCCAGTATTAAGCTGGTCTACCTTAAGCGCAAAGTTACTTGTAGTACCACTACTTGCAGGGTTTCTAAAGATAACCGAGTTATTAGTGTTGCTGTATTGGATAACTTGGTCGCCGGCAGAGCCCGCATCGTAAGCACCCTGGAGTGTTGTCGAACTACCGCAAACGCCAAATGTTAAGATACCGGCCGTGCCACCATTCTTAAGACAGTCGTTCGAGCTACCGGCGCTTGTTGGTAATGTAAGGCTAAAGTTACTTGCACTAGCGCCAGCCACAAGCGAAATCGCGTTAGTATTTGTGGTGTTATTAAATACCAACTTACCCGCAACCCCACCAGCGCTACTATCCCCAAGAATAACCTGTCCATTTGCCGAATCAACCGTTAAGACATTCTTTGTGTTTCCGTTCTTTACTTGCAGCTGCGATGCGCTGTTACCCTGTACGTATGCAGTTCCGTTGTTCTTAACTTGCAAACCAATGTAGTGCAAACGGTATGCTGATGAGCTGTGGGTGCGACTGGTAGTAACCGTGATGTGCGTAGCGTCAGTAAATCCGGTAACGGTATCTGTAGTGCCATCGGCGTAAATAAGTTGGTCGCCAACCATAGCTGCTGTAAAGGTTGTGCCAGAGCCTACAACCGTTGCGCTAGCAGTTTGGCTAATGGTGCCGACGGCGTAATCAACTGGGCTGACACTGAAGGTGTTGATTGGAATAGTCGTGCCGATACCAACGTTCGTTGGCGATGTTACTTGACCTAAGACAAGTGAATTGCTGGCCTGAACAAGTGCGTATGCACCAATAGCCGTCGCGTTGTCTACATTAGTAACTTGCGTGAAGCCGCCGTTAGATGTACCGGCATTAAAGCCTAATGCAGTATTGTTGACGCCCGATATTGTATTTGCAAATGCGCTCGAACCAACTGCGGTGTTGTACGAACCAGTGGCGTTCTGGAGACTGTTATAACCGACGCTCGTGTTATTTGATGTAGTGGTTCCGAGGCTCTGTGACGAATAACCAACAGCGGTGTTATTAGAACCAGAGTTATTTGCGGCAAGTGCCGATGCACCAATACCAGTGTTTTGTGTACCCACATTGTTGGTTTGTAGGGCAGCTGATCCAAATGCAGAATTGGAGGAACCTGAAGAGTTATTGCTCAGTGCATTCTGTCCGTTTGCAGTGTTATTAGAGCCAGTCATATTTGAGTACAGTGCGAATGACCCCGTTGCAGTGTTGTTTATCCCTGTTGTGTTGTTCTGTAGGGCTGCATAGCCAAAGCCTGCGTTGTCGCTTCCGGTTGTATTGCTCTGTAAGCTGATGGTACCAACGCCGGTGTTGCGTGAGCCGGTGGTGTTCGATTGCAAGCTATACAGACCAAGGCCAGTGTTGTAGGTTGTAGCGCGTACTTCTAGGCGTGTTGTGCCGGTACTGTCGAGTACGGTCAGTGGTGTGCTGGCGTTGGTGACGAGCTTGACTGACGTAATGGTGAATGAACCGGTTTGTGCTGAGGTAGGTGTAATGGTCATATTTGCAGTTGTGGTTGTCGTAAGCACCACCGTGCCCGTGACGTCACCGTATATTCGTGGGCCATTACTACCACCCATACTTGGGGTAAAGTACTCACCTGCGGTCGTGCCAGCAGTGGTATAGGCAACTTCATAGGTTGCTCCTGCAGTTATTGATGGAACGGTACAGGTTAAGGAGGTAGTTGAGCCTGCGGTGTGAGTGTATGGGTTAGAGCCGCTCCAGTTAGCACCTGTACAACTGTTCGAAAAGAGATTTGAGCCAATAGTCGCAATGTCTGATATGCTACGAACTTTAACCTTCTGGTTGGTGGTGTCCACGTTTAGTACTGCCGTACCCGATGCGTTTTGTACCTGGAACGCTGCCGTCGAATTTGCAGTATTCTTAACGATGACCGAGCCAGCGGTTGGCGTACCGCCAGTACCTACCGAACCACCGGCAAGCGTGATATTACCACCACGGCCACCACTCGTTGAGCCGTTACCACCGTTGCCTGCGGTGATTGAAACATCGGCGCCCGCACCACCGGTACCACTCGTTGCGTTACCGCCGTTGCCGCCTAGAATTGAGAATGCTCCACCGGCACCACCAAAGTTGGCTCCCGATGCACCCGTTGCGGCACCCCCGTTACCAGTATCAAAAGATACACCCGCACCCGCACCCGCAGTCTGGCCAGTAGTACCTGTGGTGATGCCGCCGTTTGTGACTGAGTATACTCGTAATATTTTAAGTGCGTTTGTGCCATTTCCTGATACTGACGGAATGGTACCAACACCCACTATTGCCGTTCCGGCAAATACAGAATCATAGACATTACCCTGTAGCCCAATACCGCCAGCGCCAGTTGCGCTATCGAAGTTAATGGTACTATGGCCATCGGTCAGTTTAAGTTTTTGCACCACACTACTTGTAGCTTGGATATAGGCGCCGGAACCAAGCTGAAAACCACCGTTTAGTGTATCGATATTGAGCCACTGTGCGTTTGACGAATCTGATACCGTAAATGCATTTGCCGAGTTAGCACTATTCTTGAATTGGGCAGCACCCGTATCGTTCACTGTGAACAAAACTGGGGCGCCAGTTGTCAAGTCACCGGATACTTTGCCCAATATATTAAAGAGTGATGCGCCAGACACGCCACCGGTGTTCTTGTTTTGGATATCTACTGCTCCGCGAGTACTGTCTAGAAGAATTTCAGGTGTTGTGCCGCCCGTGGACGCGTCGTAGGCACCCTGCAGTGTCGTGCTGCCGCCACAACTTCCAAATGTAAGCACGCCTGCGGTGCCTGTGTTCTTAAGACAATCATTCGACGAACCCGCACTTGTAGGTAACGTAAGATTGTAGCTAGATGCCGTTGCGCCAGCGACAATACCGACAGTATTGCCATTAACTGCATTATTGAACACAATTTTTCCGTCAAAAGCTGAGGCGCTACCAACAATCAACGTTTTGTTTGTACTGTCGGCAGTTATAAATGCCGCTCCACCTGCTTCTTGAATTTGGAAGGTACTTACAGAATTAGCAGTACTTCGGAATAATGAATCACCCCTTACATCAAATTGTGCAAGCGGGTTAAGCGTGCCTATACCGACTAGGCCATATTCGGTAACTTGTAAGCCCGGGTAATTTACATAATAAGGCGTGCTTGTAAGAGTAGGAACACCTGCATCGACCGTAATACTTGTTGGCGAATTATAGGCTGTAATGATTCGCTTGTACGGAGCTGTCGCACTAGTACCGGTTGCAATATAAATTATGTTCCCCACCATGTCCGAATTAAACGAACCGCCTGTTACAGTTGTAGAACCATCGGTGGTAACATATCCACTCGAAATTCTCCATGGCTCTACCGAAAGAGTGTTACTTGGCATACCCGTGCCAATACCCACCTTTACCCTGTCCGAATTTTGCCCACCTAGTGCTACAACATTACTTGCGAAGACTTGGGCGTTTGCACCTATAGCGGTAGTGTTCGAAACGTTGGCTAACGAAACAAACTGATTAGAGTTTTCGGCGTAGCTGCCCGCCAAATAGCCAATAGAGGTATTAAATACACCACTCGTGTTATAAATCTGAGAATAAGTACCTACGGCAACATTTTTTCCACCAGTTATATTGTTGTACAGTGCGCTGTCACCCAACGCGGTGTTATACGTACCGGTGGTATTGCTAAATAGCGCTCGCTCTCCGTTAGCGGTATTACTTGTGCCGGTGGTGTTTGCATAAAGCGACATCCCACCTGTCGCAGTATTATAGTTTCCTGTGGTGTTTACCTTAAGAGATTCGTAACCTATTGCGGTGTTTTCTAGACCTGAAATATTCGTACGAAGTGCGTTATAGCCAAAAGCTGAGTTATTTTGGCCGGTGGTGTTTGCTAATAATGACGCAGCCCCAACAGCTGTGTTTGCACTACCGACGGTATTACTTTGAAGTGCAGAATAACCAATTGCTGTGTTTATTTGCCCTGTGGTATTTGCTTGTAACGCAAATGACCCAAAACCGGCGTTACCTGTACCAGATGATGTATTACTTTGGCCGGCTTTAAGACCAACAAACGCATTCGTGTTGCTTGAGCTCACTCGAAGCTCAAGGCCAGTTGTACCTGAAGAATCTTGTACTGCCAAGCTTGGTTTAATATTAGTAATTTCCTTCACGGAAACATTGCTGAGCACACCGCTAAATCCAAATCCATTAAATCTAAGTGTGCCTGAATTCATTGCCGTAACTACCGCAGTGTATGTGCCATTTGCGGCAACTGAAGAGCCTTGAACAGAGCCAATTTCGGGCTGGAGTGAACCTGCGCTGTAAGAACCCACTGTAAACACAATCTGGTATGTCTTGCCACTACTGACAGTGATATTAGTGCCCGTCGCGTCAATCGAGGTTCCTGCAGTCGTCGCAGTTACAGTTGTAGCGCCCGCACTTCCCCAGCCAGAGCCAAGCGTCCAGTACGTAGCATTGTTAAAGTTATTATTCGGCGGAGTCTGGTTCAGCAACTCAGAACCAACTGTAGCCGACCCACTTATGGAGCGAAGTGTCGTAAGTGAGTTTGAAGTGTCGACGTTTAGTACTGAGGTTCCTGAAGAGTTTAATAGTTGCAAGGCCGCTGTAGAGTTAACGGTATTCTGCAAAACTATTGCACCGGTGCTACCAACACTCAAAACCGCTGTGCCTAATGTTGAGTCATTAGCTGCCGTTGCGCGAAGATTAAAAATACTACCTCCAAGGCTTCCGCCGTTAGAGCTACTGCGGTCCTGAATGTCTACTGAAGTTCGAGTTGCGTCAAGGACGATTTCTGGCGTAGTACCGCCAGTGCTGCCCGTATATGCACCTTGCAAAGTCGAACCTACCGCACAGCTACCGTATGCAGGAGCTACGCCAACACCCTGCGAGACTAAACATTGTCCTGTAGCCACAGCGGCCAGCTTAGCAATGGTGTTAGATGCTGATGCATACAAAAGATCGCCCGTGGTGTAGCTTGTAAGCCCCGTACCTCCAACTCCAACGCCAACCGTACCACTTGCAATGTTAGAACCATTTAGATTGGTAATGCTTGCGCCGCTACCCGCTAATGATGCTGCAGTTAACGCACCCGACGGTGAAACACTGAATAATGTGGAGCTGTCAGTGCTGTCGCGTACCTGAATGACGTCTGCAGACTGGCTGCCGAGTACACGGAATTTTGCCGTTACATCACCAATAGAGTTTGACTGAATGTAAATGTTAGCGCCGGACTGCAATGAAACCGTATTTTGAATGTAGCTTCCGCTACCAGCAGTAGGCGCAAATGCACTACAAGTAGGCGTATCGCTCAATGCAGTTATTGCGCTACCTGCAACACACGCACTTGGGTAATTATTAAGTGCAAGCCAATTAACATTACCACCACTACTTACAGTTAAAGCATCGTTTATATACGCATCTGCTATAACCGAGCCTGTCCACGTTCCAGTAGTAATTGTTCCGAGAGTATTAAGGTTTAACGAGCCAGCCCAAGTGCTCAGTGCGGTGTTTTCGACGTTACTAAGCCCAACCTTACTTTTTGCAAGAGAGGTTATAAAGCTTGGGTCGGAGTACGAGCCCGTCGTAAGCACAATATCTGCGGTTGCAACACCGTTCACACTTGTGGTGTTAAGCGTTCCGCCAGTAACGGTACCGCCACTAAAGCTACCACCCGAAAGCGTGCCACCGCTAATTGTTGCTGAATTAATGGTGCCGCCTACCGTCATATTGTTGGTAACCGCCAATCCGGTACCTGCACCATTTGCTGTAACGAGACCGTTAAACGTTGGGTTACTAACGGTTGCGATGGTTACTTTGTCTGTTGCCCCAGCAGTAGTAGTAATGTTATCGCCGGCTTCTAAGGTGATTGTGTCACCGTTGCCAATTGCTTGAGGAGTACCGCTCGTAGCTGCAAGCGTAAGGCCAGTAATTGACCCGGCAGTACAAGGGCCCCAGCTTGGTGCAACGCCGACTCCGTTAGATATAAGGCATGAACCACTCGCCACAGCTGCAAGTTTGTTAAGCGCGCTTGCACCTGATGCATATATAAGGTCGCCTGTTGTGTAACTTGTAAGCCCCGTACCACCAACACCAACCGCGACGGTTCCAGAGCTTATATTACTACCATTAATAGATGTAACATTTGCGCCGTTACCCGCAAGTGAGCTCGCTGTTAATGCCCCAGATGGGCTAACGCTAAATATAGTGCTTGAGTCAGATGCGTCTCGTACCTGAATTACATCGGCAGATTGACTGGTAAGCACTTTGTACTTAGCGGTTACGCTGCCAATTGCAGCCGTTTGGATGTATAGATTTGCTGTAGATTGTAGCGCTGTACCGTTTTGAATGTAGCTACCCGAACCCGAAGCTGCAGCAAAAGCCGTACAGGAGGGAACGTCGGCTAGTGCTGTAATGGCAGTACCTGCCGCACAGGCACTTGGATAATTAGTAAGCGCAGTCCAATCAACACTTCCCGCGCTACTTACGGTAAGTGAATCGGTTACGTATGCATCAGCAACAACACCTCCTTGCCATGTTCCTGAGCTCACCGTACCAAGTGTCGTAAGATTGGCACTACCAGCCCAAGTACTCAGCGCAGTGTTTTCGACATTGCTAAGGCCAACTTTGCTCTTTGCGAGGCTGGTAATAAATGATGGGTCTGCATATGAACCAGTGGTAAGCACGATATCTGCGGTAGTCACACCGTTAACACTTGTCGTGTTAAGCGTACCGCCACTAACCGAACCACCACTGAAGCTACCACCTGAAAGCGTTCCACCCGTAATGCTTGCTGAGTTAATGGTTCCGCCGACGGTAAGATTATTGGTAACGGCTAGGCTCGTGCCGCTACCACTTGCCGTTACAGTTCCACTAAATGTTGGATTGTTTACCGTAGAAATAGTCACCGTATCTGGTGAACCGGCCGATGTAAAGACGTTCGTACCGCCAACAATACTTATGGTGTCTGTGTCACTTATAGTTTGTAGCGTGCCGCTATCGCCGGCTAACGTTAGGCCCGTGAAGCCACCGCCACCTGCAGTACAGCTACCCCAACTAGGAGCAACACCTACTCCATTAGATATTAGACACTGCCCCGCTGCCGGTGCAGCAAGCTTACTTAGTGTCGTTGTACCCGATGCATATATAAGGTCACCCGTGGTGTAGCTAGTTATGCCTGTTCCACCAACGCCTACAGCGACAATTCCACTCGAGATATTCGTAGCGTTCAAGCTTGTAAGCGCAGAACCATTAAGCGCAGGCATAAAGCCAGCGGCAGTTAACTGCACAAGCTGGTTAGCCCCGTTAAACGCATTGCCAAGTAGCGTTACATTACTACTTAATCGTGCATCGGCAACGGTGCCGCTAGAAATGTTGCTGGCATTTAATGTTGTTAAAAGTGCACCGCTTATAGCTGGTAGCTGGCCGCTCCCATTCGTTTGTACTAACTGATTATTTCCGTTAAATGTGTTGCCCTGCAGGGTTACATTGTTTGTAAGTCGTGCATCTGCGACAGTGCCACTGCTAATGTTTGAACCATTGAGGCTGGTAAGGCCGCTGCCATTACCGCTAATACTACCGGTAACACTTAAATCACCGGTGATAGTGGCAATAGTAGCACCAACGTTCTGGCTAATTATTGAGTCGACAATGTTCTGGCCTGCAGAAAAGACCGCAAGCTTATTAGCCGTACCGCTACCCGTAATACTGCTGCCTGCACCTGCACAGTTACCGGTGCTTAAACATAAAGTACCGCTTGCATCAGGTACCGTAATGGTCCGCGCAGCAGTTGCGACACCGGTAAACTTAAAATTCGTTGTTGCCGATCCACCTATATATAAGTCTTGGAATGGTGCACCGTTAGAGCCCAAATCAATGGTGGTACTGCCCGGTAGTAGACTTGTATTCAAGCTAACCGAAGCGAGGTTTGAAAGTGCAGTATTTGCTCCGCCCCCTGCTCCGCCTAAACAGTTACCGGTGCTAAGACAAATAGTGCCCGTTGCATTTGGCACGGTAATGGTTGCGTTAACGGTAGGACTTTGGAATACAAGTGCACTTGTAAATGCGCCGCTGGTGGCAGTAACGCTTGTTGTCGCACTACCCTGCAATGTGAGTGCTTCGCCGGTATTGCCAATAGCAAGGCTGGCGCTTGGGTTAATGACGGTAAGACCAGTAAGTGACGTAATGTCACTGTTGGCACCACTTGCTGCCGCACCAAGGTTGGTGCGAGCACCGCCAGCAGTCGTTGCGCCGGTACCGCCAAATGCGACACCAACCGTACCGCTCGTAATAGCTGAACCATTGAGGTTGGTAACGTTCACGCCGC
>CAZPLH010000010.1:0-17779 GCA_964587465.1 uncultured Candidatus Saccharibacteria bacterium
GCTGCTTGCGGGGCGGTGTCGCCTTTATGTATAGTCCATGCTCTAATTTCTTGTTCGCCGGCAGTTAGGTAGCTTTGCAGGCCAAGCGTATCGTATGCGGCATGGATAAGCTGTACCAAGCCTGATTCTTTTACACCGTATTCGGTGAGCATTTCTGTGCGTTCATCGTCGCTTAAGCTGCGCAGCTCGTCCTCTAATTTTGCACAGACGAACAGGGCAGTGTTAGGTGCCACGAGCGCAGAAAGTTTGGCTTGCTTTTCGGTGTTAGTAAGCAAGGACTCATCTACATTGAACAAATAAATTATTGGTTTTGCGGTTAATAATTGGACTTCTTTAAATTCTGCAATACTCGTGCGCAGATTTTGGTCGCTATATATCGGTTTGCCGCTGTCTAAAAGTTCGTGTGCTTTGGCTAGAAGGTCAGCAAGAGGCTTCTTTTTAGCATCGGCACGGGCTTCTTTTTGTATTCGTGGCAACATTTTGTCGAGCGTCTGTAGGTCGGCCAGAACGAGTTCGGTGTTAATGACATCTATGTCATTGTCGGGGTGGAGTTCGTTGTCTACATGAATAACGTTAGGGTCCGTAAAGTCGCGCACTACTTGCACGATGGCGGCACATTCACGAATGTGGCTTAAGAACTGGTTGCCCAAGCCTTCGCCCTTGCTCGCACCGGCAACTAAACCGGCAATGTCAGTAAATTCTACCGTAGCAGGTAGTATTTTTTTGCTGCCAAAAATGTCGGCTAATTTTTGTAGGCGTTCATCGGGCACGGGGACGATACCGGTGTTGGGCTCGATGGTGGCAAACGGGTAGTTAGCCGCCAAAATATTATTATTGGTTAACGCATTAAAAAGGGTAGATTTGCCGACGTTGGGCAAACCAACAATGCCAATAGAAACACTCATAGTTATTCACATTCTACCAGATAAGCCGAAGTTTGTTTACTGCTTAGGTATGTGCTTTAATTAAGCTAAAGCAGAATGCATACATACTATGTCAAAGCAAAATCATAATATTCCAAAAGACTACAAAGAGTCAGAGGCAAAAGGGGAGCAGCCACTAGCTGATGTGATTGTGGGCGATGGTAAGGCTACAAAAACGGCGCCTGCACCAATGGTGCAGCCAGAAGCTGCCGCAAACGGAGCTGTTGTTTCTAATATGGATGGCCACAAGCTCTCGGGTAAGTCGCGAATTATTATTTTTGCCGCATTAGGGGTGCTTGTACTGGCATCGGCGGGCTGGCTTCTTTTACACAAAACCGCAAAGGCTCCAGCTCCTACTGCGGCAAACAAAGCGGCATCTGACAGCGAAGATTATGTTCCAAATAAAGTCAGCTACGAACAAAGTGTCAGTGGCAATGCTTCAGATACACGTAAAGTTGCGGTAAGTGCGCCTACGGCAGAATCCGGTAAAAGCGCTGACTATATAAAGTCGTATCAGGCCGCCATGGCCAGCATTGAAAACGGAGACTATAAAACTGCGCTCGAACAGTTTGAATTAGCCCTTAAAACGCCTGATGAAAAATCAGATACGTTTTATATGCAGGTAGGGTTAACGTACGCGGCATTAGGCAATAATGCAAAAGCGGTTGAGTATATTAAGCTTGCCAAAACCACCTATAATAACAAGCAAGCTTCTTTAGACTCGCCAGAAATAAGAGACGGAACTAATCAGGGCTTCGACCGTAAAATAGCGGAGTACTCTAAATGAGAAATGTAAAAGCATTCTTATTACTTGCATTATTTATGGCAGTTCTTATGGCTCAGAGCCTTTCGACTCGGGCACTAGGGCCATCAATTCTTGACCCAACTGACGTTTCTGGGTTTGCTCAACCGGTTTATATGGCAAGTGCAGATTCTGGTTCGGTTGTAACCGATGATATTAAAGGTGTATCACAGAGGATAGGTATTTATTTCAATGTTAAACCGGCAGCAAATTACACGATTAACATACAACAAGGTGATTTATGTAAATATCATTCAGACCGTAACCCTGTTGCGGCGGACTCGTCAATTATTGACTATGCATGGAGTCGTGGCGATGACCCTGTTGATGGGCGTGTAGTAACAAAATACAGCTTTGTTAACTTTAAGACGAACGCAATTATAAAAACTGTTAATGGCGTGGTTCAGTCTACTGGGTCTGGCTGTGATGTTTCGCTCGTTGTGAGCCCAGCATGGCTGGAGCCAGATCCTACGACTGGTAAATGGGCTGGCTACATACAAGTAGACGGCCAGACAAAAGTGTCGATTGGTCAGGGTTCTGGAAGCTCAGGTTATGTAAACTCGTTTAGGCTTGTTGCACCTGCTGGTGCCACCTTGAGCTTCGAAGGGGGCAGGTATTTTGCGATGGATGTGGGGGGTAAAATGGTTGATTATGGCAACTTGGTATTACCGTTTGCGCCCGACTGTACGGCTTTACCCATTGGAACCGTTAGAAGTAAACAGCTCATACTTAAGGACCCTGACAACGGAAAAGTGGACGTGCAGCCCAAGGATTTTTGGTTTACCATTCAAAACGTGACCACTGGTGCAGACTTAAAATACCAATCTGGTTCTACTGCTGCGAACACAGTCGGTGCGGTAAATAAAAATATTGTGGCTCCTTCAAACGGCGACACAAAATTCTACCCAAAATCAGTTACAGGGCAGAATGCCGTTGCCGCAGTTAACTTAGTGAGTGGTCAGAGGTATCGATGGATTATGTGGGGCGTGTATGACAACAACACCATTCAATTTACGCTCCCCTATGACAGCATTTATTATCAGACTGCTTGTAAGAACGCTGTCATAACGCCGACAGCCAAGGTTACCAACTTAGCCGGCACGCCAATTGCTACTGCAAATGCAGGTACGACCATTCGATTTACAAATGACGTTAATACCACAAATTTGAGCGGTGTCGGAGCTGCCGATAACTTTAATTGGTCTATTAGTGGTGTGGGCGCTGTAGGCGCGACGCCAGCACTTATTTCACCGGCTGCGCCTGCAGGAGGTAAAATCCCGGCGGCAAGTGCGGTGTACGACTACCCAATACCTGCTGCAACGCCTAACGGCACCATCATTTGTCGGCGCACAGCTGTTGGCTATGGTAATGTGACATATCCGTCACTTGGTCCAATAGCGCAAGCTTGTGTAACGGTAAATGGACCACCACCAGTGCCTGGAGTATATGACGTTACGACGAATGCACCGTCACACGAAAAGGGTAGTGGCAGTAAAGACGTAACCTTTAACTTGAGCGTATCGGGCAGTGCCTGTGTGGGTAATGCGACTATTGTTTGGTATGGCAGTGACGGTAGCACCAATACACCCGACAT
This sequence comes from uncultured Candidatus Saccharibacteria bacterium, assembly GCA_964587465.1. GTDB lineage: Bacteria > Patescibacteriota > Saccharimonadia > Saccharimonadales > CAIOMD01 > JBBRSL01. The sequence continues at coordinate 3,320 of CAZPLH010000010.1, forward strand.
AACGTCAACTGTACCATGTGGCACGGCGCAATCGTATTCTGACCCGGCGGCTAAAATAACTGTGGCAGGCGGCACGCTCGATGGAGTCAATGGGTATTCATATGGAACATTTAGAGGCTACATAAAAACAGTCAACGGAGCAGCAGCTCCAAAGACTGGTTCGCCACAGAGCATTAGTATATATTCAGTACCGTTTACGAGGTTCTTTGGGCAAGATGTGTTGGTGTGTGGTGACGGCAATACAAATAGGTTTATGTTCGACACCACTAATGCGCTTAAAGGTTCGTACGGTGAGTACGCAACTATTTTTGGAGCCAACAATAACCCACTCGTTAAATACAACGGGCTTAATAGCGCACTGGTAAATGGGTTCCCAAGCAAGCTTCGCACTACCTGGAGCACCGTATGCGGTGCATTTGATGATGCACTTCTTTCGCAGATTGGTGTTACCCCGGTAACAACCGGTAGTGTGAACATTAATGGCGCGACCGCAGGTACGTACACTAATGGGGGTGACATAGCCGTGACCGGTAATGGCAATAACAATCCAAAGAAGGTGCTTATTTACACCACTGGCGGTGACGTCACAATTTCTGGTGCGAAGGTGGGCATTAGCCAGAGTGGCCCGCTACTGGAAAACGGTGGGGTACTCCTAATACGAGCAAATAATATATACATAGGTAAAGATGTCACAGAACTTAATGCTGTGCTAGTAGCAGATAACATTTATACGTGTGCAAATGGTAAAACACCCGTAGCTGCTGCTACGCGTGACGCAGACTGTGCAAACCCTTTGCGCATAAACGGCGCAATTTATGCTTCTAACTCGCTTAACTTAATGCGTACATCGGGCACGCGATTACTTGCTAATACCGTAGCTCCGCAGGACAAGCAGGGCGGCGCAGGTGACTTACAATATCCGTCAGAAGTCATTAGCTTCCCAGATTATTTGAACTTCGTGAACATGCCATTATTTGATCAAGGCAAACAAAGCTTCGATGCGTACTTTAATGTACCGCCACGCCTGTAAATAAGTTGTTGTTAATCATTGTGCTTATGCTACAATTACAGGTATGAGTGCCCTTAGTGGCGTCAAGGACTTTTTTGGCCTCGATATTGGAACATCGGCAATCCGATTAGTACAGTTACGAGGGAGTGGGCCCGTAAAAGCACTTGTAAAGTATGCTTTGGTCCCTGTAGACACAAAAATAGTCTTATCAGACGCAAAAGCCGACCAACAAAAAATCGCAAAAATTATTCAAGATTTAATTGCGCAGTCTAAAGTCACGACTAAAAATGTGGCCGTAGGCTTACCTTCAAGCCGCGTATTTACCACGGTGGTTGACATAGATAAACTCAGCCCCGCTGAGCTTGAAAAGACCATACAATACCAGGCAGACACACTTATCCCGACACCAATTGCCGAAAGTAAGATTGACTGGGCGCTTTTGGGTGATTCGCCAGCAAATAGCGGCAAGGTAGAGGTGCTTTTAAGTAGTGTGACGAACGAATTTATCGAAAATAAGCTCGACATGCTCGAAGGCATTGGGCTTAATGTTATTGCGTTTGAGCCAGATGCCATAGCACTTGCTCGTGCTATTGTGCCGGCCGACGCCACCACCCCACAAATGGTTATCGATATGGGTGAACATACGACTGATCTTGTTATTTTGCATAACGGCAGCCCTAAGTTGACACGTTCTATTCCAACGGGCATAGATTCAATCATTAAGTCGGCAATTCAAAACTTGAATATTGACGAAAAACAGGCAGAGCAGTTTGTGAACAAGTTTGGGCTTAGTAAAGACAAACTTGAGGGTCAGATTTACAATGCGATTATTGGCACCGTAGACGTGCTCGTTTCAGAAGTTGAAAAATCGATTAAGTTTTACAATGCTCGCTACACTGCGGCGCCACTCGAACGGATTATCGTAACGGGTGGGGCATCGGTATTACCAGAGTTCCCGCTGTACATGGCTAACAAGTTTGCCATAAATGTAGAAATTGGTAATGCGTGGCGTAATGTTAGTTTCCCGGCCGATAGGCAGAACGAGCTGTTAGCCGTAAGCAATCACTTTGGTGTGGCTGCAGGACTCGCAGAGAGGCAAGAATAATGATTCAGCTTAATCTGCTACCAGATGTAAAAACTAAGTATATAAAGGCACAGCGTACAAAACGGACGGTGCTTTTGTCTACGTTCATTATTTCTGGCGCAGCGCTTGGAATCGTATTATTGCTTGCTTCCGTGGTGTATGGCGCGCAGAAACTTCGCTTGAACAGCCTCGATGACGATATTAAAGATAAGTCAGCCCAGCTGAAAAAAATAGATAGCCTAGACAAAATCTTGACGATTCAAAATCAGCTAAAAGCACTGCCAGGGTTACACGGGCAAAAGCCGGTAGTAAGTAGGGTCTTTGTATTTTTGCCGCAAATAACACCTACGGATGTTAACATTGCGTCGTTTGACCTAAAGCTAGAAGATTCATCGATGTCATTTACCGGTAGCGCAAAAGACCTAAGCGCCGTGAACAAATTTGTAGACACGCTAAAGTTTACAAAGTTTACTACCGATACCGACCAAACGCTAAAGCCCGCCTTTAGCTCAGTGGTACTTACAAGCTTTAGCCGAACCGATAAAGGAGCGTCGTACGCAGTTACACTCAAGTACGACCCAGCACTATTAAGCGCATCAAATAAAACCGTTACGCTCGTTGTTCCAAAGATTACTTCTACCCGCTCTGAAACGGAACGTCCAACTGATTTGTTTAAACAGCAAACACCAACAGGGAATACAAACTAATGGCAAAATTCGACTTCAAAGTATCTACCAAGCACATTCAAATAGACAAAGCGAACCAGCTTATTTTAATTGCGGCTGCTGTTACCACAGTCATAGTTGTGTTTAGCTTAGTTGCTGCAAACTCGCTTGTTAAGCAGATGAGCTATCAGAACAAAGTCATTAGTTTGCGCAGTAAAGCTAGCAAGCAATTAAGCGATAACGTAAAAAACGCAGCGGCACTTCAGACTTCGTACGACGCTTTTGAAAACAGCAGCGAATCAGTCATTGGCACCGCCGATAAAAACAGTAAAATTGTGCTCGATTCATTACCAAGTAAGTACGATTTCCCGGCACTTGCAACCAGCCTTGAAGGCATTATTACGGCGAGTGGTACGGGCGTGAATAGCATTAATGGTACTGACGACGAGGCACAAGCCGCACAAGACAGTATCAATCCTCAGCCAATTGAAATTCCATTTGATATTACCGCTAAAGGTGATTTTACAGCGGCACAAAAGCTTATTCTAAATATGGAGCGCTCCATTCGTCCGTTTAAAATCACCGCACTAAGCTTATCTGGTGGAGGTAATGATTTACAGGTTAAAGTAACAGCTACTACGTACTACCAACCGGAAAAGAAGCTAGAAATAGAGCAGAAGGTAATTACAAACGGCAGTACAACAGTTAAAAAGACAACCACAACGAAAAAGAAGGCAAACTAATGAAGCAAAAAGACATTCTTTTAATAGCAGTCATCGCCATAGTGGCAGGTGTGTTTAGTTTTATTGTTGCTAATTTCTTTTTTGGCGGAGACAAAGCCTATAAACTCACTGCTCCAACCATTGAGCCTATCGCCCAGGATTTTAATTTGCCTGATGCTACCGTGTATAACAATAACGCACTTAATCCAACCAAGAATATTACCATTGGTGATTCCACCAACAACACGCCGTTTAAATCGGGTCAATAAGGACGCTTACACATGAGCGTCTTAGTAGCAGATACTCAAAAGCAAGTTGAAGAACTTCTTGTGAGCAAGGGGCAGATTACTGCCGATGAGCTAAAAGCACTTCACGACAAAGCCGAAAAATCGGGTGAACCGTTCTTGGCGCTCTTGGTCAGTGAAGGGCATGTAAGCAACGAAGACCTTACTAAAACCATTGCACAGGCCACAAAAGTGCCCTATGTGAACCTTACGACCGCAAAAGTGAGCCCCGAAGTACTTGAACTATTGCCGCAAGAAATTGCAGAGCGGTATATGGCGGTGCCACTAGGGCAAATGCAGAACAGGCTCGTCGTTGCCATGCTCGATGCCGGCAATGTGCAAGCAGTGGACTTTTTGAGTAATAAGATTGGTAAGCCACTCAAGGTTTATTTAGCAAGCCAAGAAGGCATTAGTAATGCCCTTAAGCAGTATAAAATTGATGTCGGACGTGATGTAACCGACGCACTTGATCCAAACGCGGCGGTAGAGCAAGCAACTGAAGCTGGCGAGTCAGGCAAGGGCAAAAAAGATGAAAACATTCAGACCATTGTGCAAGACTCGCCAATTAGTAAGGCGCTTTCTGCCATTTTGGAATACGCTGCCAAGAACCGCGCGAGCGATATTCACATAGAGCCACTAGAAAAAGAGCTGAAAATTCGCTGCCGAATAGACGGTGTACTGCGTGAAATTATGAAGTTGCCTAAGACGACCGAGCCGCCACTGGTAAGTCGTATTAAGATTTTGTCTAACCTTAAAATTGACGAACACCGCATTCCGCAAGACGGTCAGTTTACGGTTATGGTAGACAAAAAGCCGATTGACCTGCGTATTGCGATTAGCCCGGTAGTATGGGGCGAGCAAGTGGTTATTCGTTTGCTCGATAAAAGTGGCACCAGCCTTAAATTGGAAGATATGGGTTACAGCGGCCGTGCGCTTCGCACCATCCGCGAAGGAATTAAGAACCCGAACGGTATGATTTTGACTTCTGGGCCGACAGGTTCGGGTAAGTCGACAAGTTTGTACGCGCTTATTCAAGAAATTAAAAGCGATGAGATTAACATTGTTACCCTAGAAGACCCGGTCGAATACAAAATGGACGGCATTAACCAAATTCAGGTTAATGCTGAAGTTGGCCTCACGTTTGCCAGTGGACTACGCAGTATTTTGCGTCAGGACCCCGACGTGGTTATGGTGGGGGAAATTCGCGATAAAGAAACCGCTCAACTAGCGGTGCAGGCAGCACTAACAGGGCACTTGGTGCTGAGTACACTTCACACCAACAGTGCGGCAGGTATTTTGCCTCGTTTACTAGACATGGATATTGAGCCATTTCTTATAGCGAGTACCGTGCGTACAGTTATTGGGCAGCGTTTGGTGCGTCGTATTGGTAAAGACCCTGACACGTATCAGTCTGATGGGCCGGAAACAGCTGCAATTAAAGCGACTATTGGCAAATTGTTGCCTAAAACCGAAGCCGAAAAGGCGAAGGTCGTTGAAGATTTAGGGGCGGGTGACTTGCCACTTGCCGACCAAAACGCTTATACTTTGACTAAGGGCAAAGATTCCCCTGAAAGTCCGAATGGCTATAAGGGGCGACTTGGTCTATACGAGGTGTTTAATGTCACCGAAGAAATTCAAGAGTTGATTATTAAGCGAGCAACGAGCGCCGAAATTCAGCTTAAAGCGCAAGAACAGGGTATGATTACCATGCGCGAAGATGGCTACTTAAAAGCAATAGCGGGTAAGACAACGTTAAATGAAGTGAACCGCGTCGCGACTTCGGACAGCGCATAGACAGCAATTATAGAAGGGTGGAATAACAAACATGCAAGCAGCACCAAGAATTGAAATACTTCTAGAAGAAGTAATTAAGAAGAAGGCAAGTGACCTTCACCTTCAAGTTGGGCTGCCACCAATGCTTCGAATTGACGGGGCGCTTAAGCCGGTCAGTGGTGCTGATGTGCTAACTGAAGAATCGGTTGAAGCACTTGTGTTCGCCATTTTAGATGACGACCAAAAGCAGATACTTCTGAAAGATAAAGAATTTGACTTTAGCTTTGCTTTTGGTGATCTTGGCCGTTTTCGTGTAAATGCGTTCCACGAGCGAGGTAATATTGCCGCTGCGCTGCGACTTATTCCTAACGAAGTACTGACTATTGAACAACTTGGCTTACCGCAAATTGTGAATAAGTTTGCCGAGTACCCTCGTGGACTCGTACTTGTAACAGGGCCGACCGGTTCGGGTAAGTCTACAACGCTTGCAGCACTCATTCACAAGATTAACCATGAGCGCGCAACGCACATTGTCACCATTGAAGACCCTATTGAATTTACCCACAAAAGTGTAAAAAGTGTGATTGTACAGCGTGAAGTGCACTATGACACCTACAGCTTTAGTGCAGCGCTGCGAAGTAGCTTGCGACAAGACCCAGACGTCGTACTTATTGGTGAAATGCGTGACCTCGAGACCATCGCGGCGGCTATTACCATTGCCGAAACAGGTCACTTGGTGTTCGCGACCCTGCACACGAACAGTGCAGCTCAGAGTATCGACCGTATGATTGACGTATTCCCGCCACACCAGCAGCCACAGATTCGCGCGCAACTAAGCAACATCTTAATGGCTATTGCCAGCCAGCGCTTGGTGCCAACCATTGGTGGCGGCCGTGTTGCGGCAGCAGAAATTTTGATTGCTAATCCAGCTGTACGAAACATTATCCGTGAAGGTAAAAGTCACCAGCTTGACGCGGTAATTCAGACCGGCGCCGAATTTGGTATGCAGAGCATGGATAAAACACTCGTAAGCCTCATTCATAGTGGAACTATCACGTACGACGAAGCACGTAACTTTGCAGTCGACCAAGAAGAACTAGACAGGTTGATGCGGGGCTAAGAATGCTGACATTTAATTACGAAGCACGTAATCCGGCAACCGGCCAAAAAGTTAAGGCGAATGTTCAGGCCGATAACGAGCGAGCCGCAGCACGGCTTATTCAAGAGCAGGGGCTTTCACCCCTTGAAATTACGCTACAAAAAGACCAAAAAACAGGCTTTTTTAAACGAATTGGCTCTAAAGATAAGATTTTGTTTGCACGTCAGCTGAGTACGCTTATTAACGCCGGGCTCCCGTTAGTGCAAAGTTTACGCATGGTGCAGAAACAGACGGTTAATAAGCAGCTAAATAATGTCGTTGGTGAAGTTATTGGGGATGTCGAGTCGGGTAAGAGTTTCTCGGCAGCATTGTCGATACATCCAACGGTGTTTAACACTATTTTCGTGAACCTTGTTGCAGCTGGTGAAGCGTCTGGTACGCTCGACGGTGCATTAGAGCGCCTGGCAACTCAGCAAGAAAAAGACGCAGAAATTTTAAGCAAGATTCGCGGAGCTATGATTTATCCAGCTGTGGTTGTGGTTGTGATGGTTGCGGTTGTTACGTTCATGCTGGTAACGGTTTTGCCGCAGGTTAATATTCTGTATCAGGGGCTACCGGGCGCCAAGCTACCGCTTTTAACCACGGTGCTACTTACCGTTTCAGGTCTTATTATCAAGTTTTGGTGGGTATTTATTATTCTTGCGGTTATTGCGTTTGTATATACATCACGCTACGCGCGCACGGTTGCTGGTAAGAAAGTTGTCGACGGGTTAAAAATGCACACCAAGCCGTTTGGGCCACTGTTTATGAAAGTGTACATGGCGCGTTTTTGTCGAACTGGTGAAACGCTGGTAAGTAGCGGTGTACCGCTGCTGCAAATGCTCGATATTGTGAGTAAGTCTATTAATAACGTATACGTTGAGGAGTCAATCAATAAAGCTATCGTGAAGGTAAAAGGCGGTAAAAGCCTTGCCGATGCCCTAGAAGGTGACCCAAACTTCTTAGAACTTGTCCCAAACATGCTCCGCATTGGTGAACAGTCTGGTTCGGTCGAGCAAATGCTCAGCCGCACAGCAGATTACTACGAAAAAGAGGTAGATAATCAGATTAAGGCAATTAATACCATTATTGAGCCTATTTTGATGATTGTTTTGGGCGTTGTGGCGCTGATTATTGTTGCGGCTGTTTTGCTACCAATCTACGGCTTGGCCGGGCAGAATTTGGGTTAGACCAAATTGTATTTGATTTTTGGTAGAAAAGTATTACCATAAGGGGTATACAACAACGCAAGCATAAGAATCTAAGGGAAGGGCTATATATGCTTAAAAAATCAAATCAAAAAGGCTTCACGATCATTGAAGTACTTATTGTGCTGGCAATTGCGGCACTTATTATGTTGGTAGTGTTCTTGGCAGTGCCAGCACTTCGAAGGAACCAAGCTAACAGCGCTCGACAGACAGACGCTTCGCGTGTATCGTCGGCAGTTACAGAATGTTTGTCTAATCGTAATGGCGATCCAGCTGGTTGCGGTAGCACCTCTAATGTTGATGTGGGTGACACAAGCCAGTTGGCCTGGGACGGTACCTCGATTATCAACACCGCGGCAAGCCCAAGTGGAAATAAGTTAAAACCGGCCACGACTGACCCAGATGCAACAATAGTGCAGGTTACCTTCTACGCAAAGTGCAACAATGATGGTACCGCTACCGCTACAAGCAACAAGCGTGACTTCGTAGTGCTTTACAACAAAAAGGGCTCAGGTACTGGTATTATCCCAGTTTGTATCGGCTCATAGATTTAAGCTTTCATAGTAAAAGAGACCCACCGGGGTCTCTTTTTATTTGTGTTACCATAAGCAGTAATGATTATTTTGTTCGTAGCCATAGTTGGCCTGTGCCTAGGCAGCTTCATTAATGCGTTAGCGTGGCGTTTAAGCCAGCAAATTGATGACGAGGGCGAACCTATGAAACTCTCCGCTAAAAACGCCAAAGAACTCTCTATAGCTCATGGGCGTAGCATGTGCCCACACTGTAAGCACACACTTGCGTGGTACGACTTAATACCCGTACTAAGCTGGGTAAGTTTAGGGGGTAAGTGCCGCTACTGTAAGGCGTCTATTAGCGTGCAATATCCTGCCGTGGAGCTGCTTACATCGGTCCTATTCGTTATAAGTTATGTATCGTGGCCGTATGGGCTAGAAGAGCTATGGATGAAGATTGGGCTAGCTTGGTGGCTTATAGCGCTTGTAGGCCTCGTAGCGCTTGCTTTATATGACCTAAAATACATGCTTTTACCAGATAGAATACTACTGCCGTTAATTTATGCCGCTGGGGCGGTTTTGCTTTTACAAATCTTTTTAGGAAGGCCGCTCGCTACAATATCTAACGTCGTGCTGTCGATACTTATTGCTGCAGGAATATTCTGGGTTTTGTTTCAGATGTCTAAAGGCGCCTGGATTGGTGGGGGCGATGTAAAGCTTGGCATACTTGCTGGAATGTTACTTGCTCGGCCGGCGCTAGCTTTTTTGTATTTATTCGTTGCCTCGGTGCTTGGTTTGGTTGTGAGCGTACCCCTTATGGCTCGTAAAAAAATATCAAAAGAGACTCGCGTACCTTTTGGTCCATTTTTAATTGCATCGTTAATTATTGTTATGCTGTGGGGCCCGAGTATTGTCGATTGGTATACCCAATCGTTCTTGGGCCTATAGCACAGATATCAAACCCCTGTAAGTGTAAAGGTGCTTATGCTATACTTTGGACAAGATGTGGGCTAACAAAAATCACAACAAAGGCTTCACAATTGTAGAGACGCTAATAGTGCTTGCAATAACAGCGTTACTATTTTTAGCTACCTCGTTCTTGGTTCGTGGTCAGATTCAGAGACAGCAGTATAAGCTTGGCATAAATGAACAACTATCGCTTCTGCGCGATACCGCGAACGATGTTCAGACAGGCTATTACCCCGATGTGCTAAACCTAACTAACGTGGTGTGCGCTGGTACGGCTAGTTCAGTTAATTCATCGAATCAAGGGCAGAATGGTGACTGTATTTTGGTGGGCAAGCGCATCACCTTTAATCAAACGAATATGACGATTGACACCCTTGTTGATGGTAAAAGTAAGACAGGCCCTTCGGGCTCAACCACCACGGTTAGTACCATAAAACAGACAGTTCCATATCCGAACAGTATGACGGTGACGTCGCCAGTGCCGAAAGTTGTGAACATTATGTATGCGACGTACCCGGCACTCGCAACAACAAAATCAGGTTCGCTCGGTGTAGTACAGCTAGATGGCACGTATGCAACCATAAATGACGCTAATCAGACCAAGATTTGCTTTACCGATGGTAAGAAAAAAGGCAGCATCACGTTCGGGTATAACGACAGTCTTGTTCCATATTTAGTGCAAGAGGACTCATCATGCTAAGTAGTATTCGCTTGCGACAAACAGGGGACACGATTATCGAGGTTATGATTGCTATTGCGATTCTTTCGGCCATGCTTGGTGGTGCTTTTGCAATCAGTAACAGGTCGCAAAAGGCTGCGGTGGCTAACCACGAACGGTACCAGGCGCAACTGTACATAAATGAGCAAGCCGAACTACTGCGAAAGGCTTCAGCGACCGACCGAGACGCGCTTATTAGTAAAGCGGCAGCTAATCAAACATTTTGCATGACAAGTGCCGGTGTATTTGTCGACGAAACAGATACAAATTGTAGCGATAAGGCAGGCCTATATACCATAGTTGTTACTGCGCAAAAAGACTGTAATTTTATTACAACCGGATGCACAAAAGACACGTACAATACCTTCGACATTAAGATTACCTGGGACAGCTTTGTGCGGAGCGGTAAAGATCAGTTGGAGCTTGTATATGGTATTTAACAAAAAGGGCTTCACCATTGTAGAGCTCATGATTGCCATCGCCATTTTTGCAATTGTGAGCATGATGGTGACCTTTGCAGTTGTTTTTATTGGTAGGCAATATAAGCAGGCATCTACCCGCGTGAATCTTGAAAGTGCAGCCCGTGACGTCCACCAACAGGTATCGGAAAGCATACAGTTCGCAGGTGGCGATGCATTAAGCCCAGCGAGTAATGGAAGTGGATACCAAGTTAAATGTATTGGCGATAAGCAGTATGCGTATGGCGGTGCAAATGGCACATCGTACAGCAGCGCAACATATACCAGCACAAAGGCAGGGCTGTATGTGCTAGATATCCCAACGGGTACGTGCCCAAATGTCGGTGGTAGCCCTGCGGGAAAAAATGCCTTACCAGATGGCGCGAAAGTGCTGAAGTTTGATTATAATTCGGGTACGAGTACGCTGAGTACTGTTTTTGCCAGCGCAGATGCTGACTTATTAAACTTATCTTCTAGTCCACAAGCAGATGCCGTATTATGTTCCACAGCGGTTACTGGTAAAGAATATTGTGCAGTAGTAAAATTGCAGAGTACAGCAAGTAGAAGGGTAACTAACTAATATGAAAACAACTCGTCTAAATCAATCTGGTATGTCATCTATTCTATTTGCGATGGTATTTATTGTATTGCTGTCATTGCTTGCAGTTGGCTTTTTGCGCCTTGTGCGCGACGACCAGCGCCAGGTGCTCGACAAATCGCTTTCGTATCAGGCGCAGTATGGCGCTGAAGCAGCGATTAATAAAAAACAAGCCGAATTACAGGCCAACCCTGCTGCAGCTGCACAACCAGCCTGTAACACCTATGACTTAGGCGCAGTTGTTGGCGGTGGTGTTAACGTTAAAGTAACGTGTTTAACCTGGAATAACGAAGTAGGGTACTTAACTAAAAGCAAGCTTGATTCTTCATCGTTTGTAAGTGTTTTAGAGCCTAAGTCCGGCCCGTTTACCGCAGTTACTATTACCTGGAATTCTGACACGTCTACGACAACCTACGCTGCCCCTGGTGGTGTTTTACCGGCAATCTCAAACAGTAATAAACCAATTTTACGGCTCGTTATTGCCGATAGCGGTAACATTCCTGCGGCTAAAACAGCCTACATTGTACCCAGTAACACAAATTCAAATAGCTTTGGAGCAGGCTGGGCGAACGCAACAGTTGGGTCGGTAAGTTGTAGTGGAGCGGGTGATTGTAGTGTGACGCTTGCTTTTAACTCAAGCAAAGCCTACATTTCGCTTGCTGCACTTGGTGGCATAGCGAATGTTAAGAGTGTTGCAGTTACCGCACCAGACCCGACACTAAAAGGTGCTCAGGCAGAGATTGACGCAAATGCCCGTGCGCAAGACGTTACGAAACGTATTATTGCTCGTGTATCGCTTACGAATGAAACATGGAATCCTGGGTTTGCCGTATCTGCAGCAAAGGTTTGTAAAGACTTTCGTGTTGACGGCGCCCAAGACAAGTCGGCTTCAGAGCCGGGTGTCGCTGCTGCTTGCCCGAACTAGTTATTTTTTATCGTGAAACCGTTCGTGAATGCTTTTTAGGTGTGGGTCGGTGACGTGCGTATAAATCTGGGTCGTTGCAATGTTGCTGTGGCCCAGCATTGCTTGTACGGAGCGTATGTCAGCCCCGTTCATAAGTAGGTCGGTTGCAAAGCTGTGGCGGAGCGTGTGCGGGCTGACATGCTTGGTAATGCCGGCGAGCAGGGCGTTACGGCTGACGATACGCTGGACACTCCGTGGGGTGAGCCTACGGTAGTTTCCCGTGGTATTGGTTTGAGCCCGTCCGCTATAGCTAATAAAGAGTGCTGGTAGGTTGTCCTCGCGCTTGTCGAGGTATTTTTGGAGCCAATCGGCCGCTTCTTGACTAATGAACACAGGGCGGTCTTTTTGGCCCTTACCGCGTACTGTAAATTCACGGCGTTCAAGGTTAATGTGCGTTCGATCTATGCCGGTGAGTTCTGATACACGGAGGCCACTGCTAAATAGAAGCTCGAGTATGGCACGGTCGCGTAAGCCGCCAAGCTCATTTGGGTTCGGCTGCTGCAACAGGCGATGCAGCTCGTCCTCGTTTAAGAAAGTTACTTTGCTTTTAGGCTGTTTAGCGAGCTCTATGTGGTCGGCACTAAGGCTGGGCCAGCCACGCCGGCTACAAAATTTTAAGAAGTTACGGAGCGCAATAAGGTGATAATTTTGTGTTGCTACGCTCAGTTCATCGGAACGGTCACTACCAAGTTCGTGCAACCATAGGCGCCATTTTCGTATAAGTTCTTGGGTTATTTGGTCGACAGTAATATCGCCAGCGTAGTCGCTGAGGCGGGTGAGGTAGTGGCTGTAGTTGGCGACAGTTCGCTTTGAACGGTTCTTTTCAATCGTTAAGTATTCTAAATATTGTTCAATTGCTTCGTCGAGGTGCATACCGTTATTGTACGACATATTTTGTATTCGGAGCTGTGTTACCATAAGTAGTAATGACATTTCTTGATGCGATAGTACTGGGCCTGGTGCAGGGTCTTACCGAATTTATCCCTGTTTCAAGCTCTGGCCACTTGGTAATTGCAAGCCACTTACTAGGAACCCCCGAAGCTTTTACGTTTGATGTTCTGCTGAACTTTGGAACGCTCTTGGCACTTATTATTTACTTCCGCAAGCGGCTTTGGTCGCTGATTTCGCGCGCCTTAAGTGGTAAAGAATGGCCACTTTTAGCAAAACTCGCGACTGCAACCATACCAGCAATTTGTATAGGACTTGTGTTTGGTGACCAAATTAAGCAACTAAATGAGCAGCTGCCAGTAGTTATTGTTATGTTAGTGGCTATTGGCGTGATTATGGTTAAATATGGCGCTGCTCGGTCCGACGCATCTGATGAGCCGCTTGAAACGTCGGCGAGCTGGAAGACAGCCCTTAAAATTGGTGCCGCACAGGCGTTGGCGCTTATACCGGGCACGTCGCGTTCGGGCATTACTATTTTGGTCGGCCTACAAAGTAAATTGAGTGCCGCTAAGGCCGCAGAATTTAGCTTTTTGCTGGCTATACCCATTATTTTGGGCGCCAGCCTTAAGGTTTTGGTACTCGATGGCGGCCTGCAGTATGTTTCGCAGAACTTTGCGCTGGTATTGGTGGGTAACATTGTTTCGTTTGGCGCTGGCTTGCTTGCGGTGAGCTTTCTTATAAAACTACTGGGCACGAGTGGCCTTAAGTGGTTTGGCTGGTACCGCATTGGGCTTGCTGGTGTGCTTACCGTATTATTACTAACAGGAACTATTTAAAGGATTACATATGTCTAAAACCATTGAACGAACACTTATTATTCTTAAACCCGACACTGTGCAGCGCGGTTTAGTGGGCGAAATCATTACACGCTTTGAAAAAGTAGGCCTAAAGCTTGTCGGTATGAAAATGGTCAGCCCTGATCGTGACCATTACTATTACCACTACGAAGACATCGGCAAAATGGTCAGCCGACGTGGTAAAGAAGTATTCGATATGACGCTTGACGTTATGATGAGTGGCCCTGTTATAGCTGTGGTTTTAGAAGGTATTGAAGCGGCAAGCTTAGTGCGTAAAATGGTGGGGGCTACAGAGCCAAAAAGTTCAGAACCAGGTACCATTCGTGGCGATTACTCACACATGAGCTATGCGCACGCTGATGAAAACGGGGTTGGGATACCTAATATTATCCATGCTTCTGGTGATGCCGATGAGGCGAAGCTTGAAATCGCGCACTGGTTTAGTGGGCAAGAGCTGTTTGACTACCAAACAGTGCACGAAGTCTACACCCAGGCTAAGAAGAAATAGCCGCCATAAAACAGTTTAGGTTATAGTGGTAGGGTAGTAATTTTTTACTGCACCGTATTTGGCCCGGTAGTTCAATGGATAGAACACCACCGTCCTAAGGTGGGT
>CAZPLH010000011.1:0-549 GCA_964587465.1 uncultured Candidatus Saccharibacteria bacterium
CCAGTACGTGAAAGCTTATGAAATTTTCGACAAATTGCATTCGCGCTACCCCAAAGAGATCGATTATCAGTTTAAACTGGGCATTTGCTGTTTAAATTACGCCGATAAGAAAGATCGTGCCATCGAAATCTTCAAGGATATGAAAATGCGTTACAAAACGCTGGAAGTAGAGGTATATTTAGGAAAAGCCTATCACCGCAACTATAAATTTGATGAAGGTATTGCAACTTTAACGCGAGTGTCTTTTGCGACACCTACGCCATCGTTGTTCGTACCATTGTTTTGTGAACCTTGGTCGTTGTGAACGTACATCCAAAGAGTTACGTCACCACTACACTGTTCAACAGTGTCGACTTTTGTTCCATCGCTTTGGCGAATTCGCAAAAAGTCAGCTTCGTCACCTACACCATTTACATCTTTGTAGGTATTAAAGAATGGGCCGGTAAATAGCGTGTCAGCATGAGCTGTATTAAAGCTCAAAAAGCTCGACGCTAGAACAGCCAGGCTAAGTCCCGCAAGGGCAAAAAGCTTATTCATTGGATTGCTCCT
>CAZPLH010000011.1:559-16766 GCA_964587465.1 uncultured Candidatus Saccharibacteria bacterium
CATGTACTGTGAATTACGTATCTTTAATTAGTTGCTTAGTTTTTTGTACACAAGCAAACACACATTTAGACGTTTAGCTACCATATTGTAAAAGTGCACCGCCGAACTAATAGCGTGCTCGCTCGAATACAAAACCTATAAATCATGACAGCTCATTTTCTCTTAATACTTGGGTCGAGGACCCGAGGAGGGAGAAGGCTCCACCGATTTAGCATCGGTGGAACACTTCTCCACTCCTTGGGCCTCTGGTGTAGGCTTGGGCTTAAGTGCGGCCCTTCGCTACGTGTTGTCTATCTGTTGCCGGCTTACGGCGCGCCCGTGGGCGGACCGCTCGGCTGGAGTGCCTTGCACACGTAGGTGCCCGGCGTCGGCCCCGGCATCACCACCGTTCCCGGAGGACACGAAGCCGAGGGTGTCGGCGTCGGCGTGGGGGTCGGGGTGTGCGTCGGCGTCTTGGTCGGCGTGGGGGTCGGAGACCCGCCACCGCAGTTCGTGGTACACGTCGGCTTGGGAGTCGGCGAGCCGCCTCCACCACCACAGTTCGTGGTGCACGTCGGCGATGGAGAGGAACCTCCGCCACCACCGCCACCGCAGTTCGTGGTACACGTCGGCGACGGAGAGGAACCTCCGCCACCACCGTTGTTGCCGTTGCCACAGGTGCTACCGCACCCACCGCCCGTGTTGCCCCCATGGCCGGTTCCGGCGCTGGGGTTGTTCTTGCCACTGCCTCCACCCGAGGGCGAAGTACTGGTAGAACTGGGCGAAGGCGAAGCACTCGCCTGCGGCTTGTCGACGGCGAAGAAGTTCGCCGCCACTGCACCCGCGGGGCACCCCAGGGTGATCAGCGTGCGCTGATCCACCGAGATGTAAACCTGCGGGTCCAGACCCGTCTTCTGATCGCCGGAGTACCGGTTGAAGACGAGGACGCGGTAGCCACTGGTCGGCACCGCCTGCTGGCACAGCCAGTACGACTTGGTGTAGTCGTCGCTGTAGACCAGCACGGCGATCTGGGTCGGCTTGGTGTCGTTGGACAGCGTCGCCAGATCGACCACGCGGGGGTTACCCGCGGGGGTCAGTGCCGCACCGAGCTGCGAAGCCAGAGCCTCGCACTGCTGCTTCCAGACCGTCGGGTTGCCCTCGACGACCTTGGCCAGCTGCTCGGTGTTGAGCGCACCCTGCGGTGCAGTCGAACCGAGGATTCGACCGGCGTCAAGCTGCCCCCAGTACACCTGAGCCGCAGCCGCCGAGGCGGCGTCGGTCACGATGCCCCGGAGGGTGTCATCGACGACGTTGGTCGAACCGGTAGCGAACGGCTTGCCGCCGGCACCCTGTCGGGGGCCAGGCAGACCAGCCAGGTAGCCAGCCACCTCCTTGGGGGAGGCGCACAGCTCCTTGAGCTTCGCCACTGTGGTGGTACCCGTGACATCGCCGGTGGGAACCGGCGAAGCCGACGGGCTGGTAGATGCCGTGGTGTCAGCGGAAGAACCGCCGTTGGACCACGCACAGCCAGAAACCGTCAGCGCGATGGTCGCCGCAAGGGCAACCCAAAGCGGCGACGTATTGCGGTGTCGCTTGTTCATGGTTGCTCCTTGTCAGGGTGCTTCGTCGTCGCCGTCGGCGACGATGGCAACAGAGACGCTTCCGTCTCGGTCTTCCTCGTCGTCCGGCTTGGTGTGCGCGGGGGGGACCTTGACCTTCTGCGGCTTCGCCGGCCTCTCGGCCGACTCCGCCTTCTTGGCCTTGCTGGCCTGGTACTTGTTCTTCAGCCAGTCCGGGAACTCCCACGCCGCGAACAGCGCGAGTCCGAACCAGAGCACGACGATGGTCAGGGCGTTGAACGAGCCGCGGATGCTCCCCCAGTTGAGCTGGGGATACACCACGAACGCGAACGCAGCCATGATCAGCAGCCAGAGGATCACGAGCACCATGTGGCGACTCGCGTGTTCCTTGGCCATCGTGCTCTTGAAGGCGAACCGAACGAACGCACCGATGACGAGAACCGCCACCGCCACGACGAGTCCAGCCTTCATGTCCGAAGGTTCGGGCAGGTTGCCGGCGACCATCGTGTTGTAGAACACGTTGGCCGCGACGAGCAGCGCGACGAGCGCGATGCAGAACTTGGTCCAGTGAAGACGCTTGAGCATGTGTGTTCCTCCTCCCCGTAACCGGGGTTTCCATTGCGCGGGACTCGTCCCACACGCCGGCTGCCCTGGTTGGGGTGGCAGCGCAATACCGGCATTGTAATACCAGCAGTGCGCTACTACCCCTGTTAAGGAGAAAGGATTAACAGATAGACACGTGCGAAAGACTTACAGTAAGCCTCAAACACTTTTCGTTGTTCTACCCCTGGCAATGGATGCGCTCGGGGCCGAGCAAACGAACTGTCATGATTTATAAGCTGTTAACGAGCCACCAATCACTCCCGTACCTGGTGTACTAATAAGTCTTACCTGTTAAGGGAAAACTTTTCGCAGCTACCACCCGGCACTCCATAGAGAATGACGATGCACTAAGATTACTACATTTCTTTATTTTTGTCAATGCTTTTATGCAATTTAACCTAAATAAGCACAAGAATTATCACCTCTGAATTTACCATGTGAATTGCACACAATGATATTGCTTTTTTTAGTATTTTATGCTTTTATATGTATGTTATTTCTTTTGGGAGTAACGCGTACAGGGTATGCAGGCTCAGCCCGCAAATACATATGTAAGTATGCCCCTGTCAGTTCATTCACAATTTAGTTGTTACCAATACCACTCCTACGGTTACTCCTCACGGGATACGTGCTTGCACCAGCTGCAAGTACCTACCCCGTGAGGATGCGGGGACCCCTACACAGCAATTGTGCAGGGGAATCCCTGCCATACCCCAAGGAGCAAAACCATGGAATCCAAGGAATTCGTGGAGAACGTCGAGCGAGCCTCGAAGATCATCAAGACGGTCGGCTCACGGCTGAGCGACGTCATCGTCAGTCAGCCGGACTACGTGCTCGGACTCCAGATTGGCCTGCTCACGGGCAAGCCCATCGGAGCCACCGGCATCCCCGGTACGTCCAAGACGCACGGTGCCAAGGCTCTGGCCCACCTCATCGGAGGCAACTCTGAGAAGGGTGAGTTCAAGCGCATCCAGTTCACCACCGACCTGCTGCCGAGCGACATCAGCGGCAACGACGTCTACGACAAGAACACCGGTGAGTGGGTGTTCAAGCCTGGACCCGTCTTCGCCAACGTCGTTCTGTGCGACGAGGTCAACCGTGCCCCCGGCCGGACCCACAGCGGCATGCTGGAGGTCATGGACGAGGGCCAGGTGACGAGCAACGGCATCAAGTACTCCGTTCCCGAAGGACAGGTGATGATTTTCACCTACAACCCGTCCGAGAGCGCTGGTACTGAAGAGATGCCCGACGCCTTCAACGACCGCATGATCATCACGGTCAAGGTCGGCCACATCCCCGAGGACAAGCTCGTCGTCATGGGCCAGAAGTACTTCAAGGGAGAGCTGGCCTACGCATCTGAGCCCGTCATCGACCAGAGCACCATCGTGGAGCTCCAGTCGCTGGTACGCCAGGTGGCGAGCAACTCCGACGAGGATGTCTTCGCCTACGCGGCGCGCATCATCGGCAATACCTGGGACGGTGAAACGTTCAGCCAGGATGCTGGCGAGCGAGCGTTCCTCGCCCTCATGCACGTCGCCGGAGCGCTCGCGCTCATGGACAACGGCAAGGTCAAGGTCGAGTCCGCTCACGTCACCGCAGCTGCACCCTACGTGCTTCGGCACCGGCTGCAGCTGCCGTACAACGCCACCAAGTCCATCGAAGAAGCCATCAAGGAGCTGCTGTAATGCCGAGTTCTCGGTACCGTCAGCTCCAACAGCTGGAGCTGGAACTACACCGTAGGTGGCGTCTGCTTTCGAGCGGGCGCCACCTCGGCAAGGCCACCGGCTACGGCGTCGTACCGGATGGCATCAAGCCCTACGAGCCCGGAGACCCTCCGAAGTTCATCGACTGGTACGCCAGCGCGAGAACCGACGAACTCATGGTCCGTAGGCGGCAAGTCGAACACAGCCTGCGCGCACTCGTGTGCGTGGACTACCCCGAACGACTGGCTTGGGGTGGCACCCAGGCAACAGTCCGCAAAAACGAGGTCTGCCTCGCGGTAGCGGACGCCTTGGTACACCTGCTGACCTGGCAGGGCGATAAGACGAGCGTGTTGCTTTCGGGCCGCACGCAGACCGACTCGCGCATGCTGTCAGGTACGCAGGCCATCCGGCAGGCTCTACACCTGCTGGTCAACGCCGAACCCTCGGCACAAGACCAGCTGGCGAGTACCCTTGCCAACCCCAACATCACCCGCCATCGACCACAACTCATCATTGTGGTTGGCGATTTCCTCAGTTCTGGCTGGGGCGTGCCTCTTCGGAAGCTCGCTTACAACCATGAGGTCATCGCTGTGCAGGTGCTGGACGACAACGATCTGCACACGCCAGACCTTGGTGTGCAAACGATCGGAGGTAACGAGTACGACTTTGGCGACCCCAAGGTTCGCCAAGCCTTCGACGACAAGCACGCCGCCGATCAGGCTCGCCGCGAGGCGTACCTGAGCAAGTACGGCATCCGTCACCTCATCGTCAACAACCACCAGCCGCTCGTCGAGCAGCTGGTTACCCAGCTCGCGCCGCCCAAGCGTCGCAAGTCAGCTTCCTGAAGGGAAACCCATGATTACTCAGCCCCTGTGGATCGTACTCGCGGTGGTCCCGTTGGGGCTGACCGTGGCGTACGTGTACGCGAACATCCGTAAGGGCAAGGTCGACACCGCCAAGTTCTCCAACCCGGGGTTCATGACGGACGTCATCAAGCACCGCCGCCCTGTCATGCGGTGGGTATCGTTCGGGCTGCTCATGACCACGATGTTCGGGCTGCTGTTCGCAGTGGCTCGTCCGTCGTTTGTCGGCAGCACCCCCGAGAATCGGAACACCGTCATGATTGTTCTGGACGTCTCAACGTCCATGGACGCCACCGACGTGTCCCCTTCTCGGCTCGAGGCGGCTAAAGCGGCCATCGCCGCAGCCGTCAAGAGCGCACCCAGCTCGCTGAACATCGGCCTGGTCACCCTCGCCGACCATGCACAGAGTGTCGCGACTCCCAGTCTCGACCACTCGGTGCTGCTCGACAAGCTGGCCACGCTCAAGTCCCAGCCCGGAGGTACTGCCTCTGGCGAGGGCGTCCTGAAGGCTATCGACTCGCTCACCTACGTGCGAACGTTTGGCGGCGAAGCGACATCCTTCAACGGACGCATCATCCTGGTTAGCGACGGAGTCGAGGAAATCTCGTCCGGCGAGCAGAACCTGCAGGCCGCAACGGCGAAATCGAAGAAACTGGCATACGCCATCGACACCGTCAGTTACGGAACCCCGAACGGCACGCTCAACGGACAGCCCATTCAGGTCGATCCCGACTCGCTCAAGGCAGCTTCGGCTGCCACCGGCGGGCTGGCAATCTCGGCCGAAAGTGGGCAAAAGCTGCAGGCTGCTCTGGACACCATCCAGAACAACGCCAGCAGTGCCCAGCGGCTCCAGACCCTGCCGGACCTGGTAGCGTGGAGTGCACTCGCACTCTTCATCATCATCGGTCTGGCGGCACTTTTGGGGTTCGTCCTCGAGAAGCGGAGGTAACAACTAGCACGTGAATGACCCGCGAATGATAAGGGCGGGAATCAACTCTTATCAACCGAGCCCCGTATTGGCGGCGCCGTCCTCTTGCAAAAGAGCGACGGCGCCCCAATCGGGGCTCTTACCTTTTTAAACTTATTTTATTTCGAGCTTACTAAGCGGAAAGCTAAAACCAAACGTACTGCCCTTGCCTTCTTCTGTCTTGAATACAATTGCGCCGCCCTGCGCTACCACAACTTTTTTGGCCATAAATAACCCTAACCCCGTACCGTCTGGTCGCGCTTTTTTAGCGTTACCAGCGCGGTAAAACTTAACAAATAGGTGTGGAATTTCACTTTTTGGCACCCCAATACCTGTATCACGAACCGTAAATTCAACCGAATCTTTTGTGGACTTTAAGTCGAGCGTAATTTTACCGCCATTGGGCGTGTAGTAAATTGCGTTGTCGGTAAAGTTCATAATAACCTGGCGAATTTTTGTTTCGTCCAAATTAAGTGTTGGGAAACTTTCGGGCTTGTTAAAGATAAGCTTCAAATCACGGGCTTTGGCGGTTTCGTATAGCTGGCTAATTTCACTTTCAACGACATCTGGCAAATAGGTTGGCTTGGCTTCAATTACAAACTTACCCGTTTTAAGTCGGCTGACGTTCAGCAGGTCAGCAATTAAGTACACCATACGTTGGCTGCTCAAATATGCCTGGTCTAAGAAATTGCGTTGCTGTTCGTTAATTTTGCCGGCATCTTCTTCGAGCACCATACTCACATAGCCCTTAACGCTCGTAAGTGGCGTGCGTAACTGGTGGCTGGCCATGCTAATAAATTCATCTTTAGCTTCGTCGAGTGCCTTTAGCTTTTCATTACTGCGCTGCAACTTGCTCGTCGCGTCATCAACTTTCTTCTGCAGCGTCACGTTAAACTGTGCGATTTCTTCGTACCGCAAAGCGTTCTGCGCTGCAATTGCCACACTATCGGCAACTGTTTCAAGAAGTTGAATGTCGCGATGGCTGTACTGACTACCGCTTAAGCGAGCCCCTAAAAACAAATACCCAATCGTCTGGTTAGCGACTATAAGCTTAACGACAAGCTCGAGCTGGCGCTTTGACAGTACGTCGCGCATCTCTTTATGCCCAACGAGCTCACTCGCCACAAGCGTTTTTTGCTCTAAGCGGGTCATAAGCGCACTGAGCTCTTGCACTTCTTCGTCAGTGACCCTTACTTGCTTAGTGCCGGCAACGTACTTTCGCACCGAAGCTTCATCGAGTAGTTCGAAAGCGCTAAATTCTGGGCGCAAACTCGATGCGACAATTTTTGCAGCACTTCCAAGCATAGGCTGAATGTCCGAATTTGTAACAAGCGTCGAGTTAAGCGTGTTCAGCAGTTCTTGCCCATCGTACGAGTCTTGGTAAAAAAAGCGGTTAGTGGTTCTGTCGAAAAACTTTTTGATTGGCTGGAAGAAAAGTGCAGAAACAACGCTCAATATTGCAAACCAAATTTGCAAACTAGTATCGGAGCTACTGTCGCTTAAGAAAATATTAGAAACCACTACCGATGACGCAAGAAAAATGAGGACAATTGCGCCAAGTGATCCAATGTAAGCCAAAAGTCGCGCAATAACTGGGCGAATATCAAACAAATGGTGCTTCAGGATTGCATACGTTAATGACGAAAGAAAAATCAGCGTAATATCTGGTCCAAACGAAAGCAACGACGTGTTTTTTAAGAACGATACCAGCACGAAATTAGTCAGCAGCAGCAACACAAAGGTAAACCCTACGCCAAAAAGCACTGGACGAATTTGGTTTTTCATTGCCCTTTCGGCTTTTCTATAGCGTCGAACCAGCAAAATAATAGCCGCTGCTATGTAGCCCACAACGAGTGCCGTAAACAGCACTATGCCAGGCGCTACAATTGGCGCAACTGCGCCACTGTCCGTTTGCTGTAGTCCAGAGAAAACAAATGGTGTCTGCACCCAAAGCATCACAAAAAGAGCATATGGAACAATAAACTTTTTAATCGATGGATACTGGCTTATACGCTTGTTTGGAAAGACGATAAATGAAACCAGCACAAACATGCAAAGTAAGGCTGCCATACTCAGCACGGTTCGAACCCAGAAAATTTGGCTAAACACTACCGGGTGCAACGAGAAATACGTCGCGACCGACCAGAGCGCCATAGAAACAGCAAGCCCGCCGACCGCACGATTAACGTCGCTTTTTCTGTTGCGACTATAAACTATAAAGCCCAGCGCTAACTGGGCAGTAAGTGTTAAAATGAGAAGTATTATCTCTAACATACATATTTATTTAAGAAACTATGACTACCTCTGATTATAAGCATAAACTCTTACAAATAATAGAGACCGCTCGATTTGCCCCATCAGTGCATAATGCGCAACCATGGGAGGTCACCCTCGACGAAGCAACCCCCGGGCTTACCATTAGCATTACTACCAAGCGGCCTCTTACTCAGAGCGATGCAACCGGCAGAGAAACATTTATTTCGCTTGGAATTTTTGCCGAAGCTTGTATTTGCGCAGCGCGCGAGCAAGGTCTTGGCTTAAAGACTCTTATGGTCGATGAGCCCGGTAAAAAAATTGGTATTACTTTTACAGAAACGACAAGTGACAACGGCCAAGAAAAATTTGCAGACATTCTTAGGCAACGATTTACCGACCGTTCGGTATTTAAGCCCGTATCGCTTTCAGACGAAACACTAAAAAAAATTGTACAAAGCTGGAAATCAGATAATTCAATAATAGTCTGCAGCACAGACAAAACCATCATTGAACAAGTAGCGACTCTTACAATGAAAGGCCAGCAGCTTGCTTTTACGAGCGATGCGTTTAGGCATGAACTGGCAAACTACATCGTTCCAACAAATAAAAGCTCTGTCGGAATCCCAACGACGGCCCTTCAGGTTGGCCCGCTCAAGCGCAGATTTTCAAAAATAACGGTTGCCCGTGGTTGGTTTAAAAATATCGAGATGTCGCTTGAATATAAAAAGTGGGCGTCTGCAAGTGGGCTGGTCTTTGTATTAAGCGAGGGTGATCGAACACCGCAATGGGTTGATGCCGGACGTGCATACCTGCATGCAAGCATTGCCATTCAAACACTCGGGCTTAACCAATCAACAAGCGCCGCGGTTGTCGAGGCATCCGATTTCCACGAAGACATAGAAAAATTGCTTGGAACTCAAAAAAGAATCTTATCGATTATTAGAATAGGTGCGGGTGTTGGCTTCGACAAAAAGCACCATTCGGGTAGGCTTGCCGCCGAAGACATTATCGTTACATCGAATCAATAGCTTTTTGAATGACTTTTGTGTGTTTCTTATGAGCTTTTCTATGCTTACGTGAGCGATTTTTTGGCACGAGTATATGCTCAAGCGAAATGTGGCTCCGTCCACTTGGTAGTTCTTCGCCCAGTGCAATCTGTTTAGCAGCGAACGCAATGACCCCACCTGTCATCATTACGGTCGAGCCAAGTTGCGGGTGCGTGACAATTGTCGCGCCAATCTTCATCAGGCTTTTTTGCATAGAAATTGGCATGTTTTTTGCGCCAATAATCGAAACAGCGTGCTTCATCCATTCGCGATGGTTTAGGTCACGTTCGAGTATTGTGTCTATGCCGGGTACAAGGCCATGGAATAACGGTAGCTGGTCGTCTAAATCGTATCGTTCTACATCAAGCATGACGCTATCAGCAAGCTCAGTTGCCATAACCACTGGTATCTTTCGCTTTCTCGCTTCCAAACGAATCCTAATTTTAGATTCAAGGTCATCAATTTCATCAACCACCATTTCTACGGGCCACGGTTTATCAAACAATGCCTCAACCGATTCTGCGGTAAGTTTTCCATGCCTATGAACAGTCCCATACGGGTTCATCTCGTATAATTTACGTCCAATTACCAATGATTTCTCTAAGCCAACGCTTTCGACGCCAGTTAAAATTCGATTTAAATTCGAGCCGCTAATTACCGCCCCATCAGCGAGCTTAATGTTATGGCTTATGCCACTTATAGTAAGCGCTAGCGCGCTAGCACTACCAACACTCATGCCAAGACATGCAACATTAAACTTCTCAAGAACGGCTTGCTCTTCTTTGGTAATTAAGTCTCTATTTCTGATGGTCCGTAGTTGGTTAAAGAGCACGTCATCAAGAACATGAATAAGTTGCCTACTCCATGGGTAGTACACCCATGTGCCGAGTTGCCACGCAGGTCGACCTTGGTAGTGTTCGTCAAGTAAATCCTTTATCGAACTACGCTGCACCTCAACATTTGCTCTGTAAAGCTGGGCATTCAAGCTTAGCTGTAACTCAGCAAACTGCTCGTCGTAGTTGTCAAGTACTTCAGCAACATCATACTTTTTTACTAAGTTTTTGAGTTTTTCTTCGGCACCTTGTTCGTTCATGAGAACTAAAATAGGTGTGTCCGCTGTTTCGAACAATGCATCGTCGCGTTTAGCTTTTTTTAAGAATGTCGGCCACGATTCAGAACGGTCAACGGTTGATAGCTTTGCATGGCCCATATTTCTACTCCTACTTAATCTTCCAGGTCTGCTTATTACCCTTACCAAAATACGGAGCTTCGCCATAGGTGTGCAAGTAGACTTTTGGCGTTGCACGCTCACCCACCGAGCCACGCAGCTTTCGGTATTCTGCGTTTACTTCTGTAAGCGCAACAATAATTCTATCGGTAATGAGCTTGGTTAGCTCGTCACTTGGGTTTAGCCCCGATTGCAGTTCAACGTGAATTTCCAAAAATTGATTTAGGTCACTTTCGTACTCGGTAGTCATCGAAAACTTAGTGGTTACGATTTGCGAAAGAGCGTCATCAAATAAAGCGGTCTTAATATTTTCTGGGTAAATAAGTACCGCGTACAACGTAGCGGTAAAATCATTTCTACCATGCACAAATACAAATGGTCGCTGCCATGCCTCTAAATCAAGCTTTTTAAACTCATCTGTTTCAGAAAACTCTTGTAATTTTTCAGCACCCAGCAAAGACTCAAGGCCCATGTATACGCCACCGGCATCTTTTATGTTGTAGCGAATTAGTGGGATTCCAGATGCAGCAGTAAAAATTAAATCGCCGTCGACTTCTTCAAAAAAACGCTGCATCGGGTCGAATTGTGCGAGTGTTGGTAGCACGCGCCTTCCGAAAACTTTGTCTACCATTGAAAAGTCATTTGCAATAAATCTACGAGCCTCTATTGAAACAGGTGTCTCGTGGGCAATAATTCCAGCATCGGCTGTGCCGTAAATGTTTATCACCTTAGTTGGGTCTTCATGCTTTGTGCCGTGCTCGATGTAATAATCTCTGAGTTCTTCGCTGACCGATTCACCGGCAACCGTAAAACCAACTTCCATATTTTGCCAATCGATTCCTTCGTGAGCACCTTGGTCAATTAAATCCTTAACCAGTGGTGGGTAGCCGGCCAAAATTACTTGCTCGTAATTTGTGTGGAGTTTCTTGATGACCGAAAGTGCATCCTTAATTTCAATTGCGGGTGTGACAACGTTAATTTTTAAGCCTTTGTCTGCCGCAGCCATGCCACCAAGCGTGGTATACGAACCAGCTATCCAGGTGCCCATGGAAAAACACACTACCAATAAGGTGCTTTTGTTCGTTGCCTCAAAAACATCTTTATATATCTTGTAGTAAATTTCAGCTGCTTCTTCGTGTTGCTGAGCTCCCCTAAACCAAAAGAAAGGTTCACCCGACGAACCAGAACTAACCGAAATTAAATTATTTTTGAACATGTCGCCGTTCCACAACAAATCTTTTAGTGGATATTTCCGAAGGTAGTTCTCTTTGGTAACAGGTGTTACTTTTTTAAAGTCCTCTAGGGTTTTAATTTTAGAAGGGTCTATGCCCTCTTCTTTTAGAAATGCTTTGTAGGCAGGGACGTGCTTCGCGCTTAAGTGAAAAAGGCTCAGTGCAAACTTAGCGCCTTTTTCATATTCGCCACGAACCGACTCGTCGAAAGCCTGTATTCTATCTGTTTTTTGATTACTCATTTTGATTTTTAGGTATCTAATTAGGTATTATAGTGTTATTAGGACAAAATGACAAAACTCAAAAAAAATAAAATTGCATTCTTTGGCCACGCGGGCTCGTTTACGCATGGTGCGGCAATCGCATTTGTAAACGAATACGGTATCGTACCCGAACTTGAACTTCCATGTGAAAGCATTAAAGAAGTTATCGATTTCGCAAGTCAAGACGGCTACTTTGGTGTCGTGCCCATTAAAAACTCTCTAGCAGGCGATGTCGAAGACTTTAAGCATATATCGCCTGACGTATTAAAGGGACTGTCGTTGATTGAAGAAGTTACCATGCCTATACATCACTGCCTTTTAGTCAGAAAAGAAGTTTCCAGTTTAGATGACATCACGCATGTTGTTTCCCACAGGCAAGCGCTCAAGCAATGTGGCAATTTTATTACGCACCACGACTTACAAGTATTCTATTACAGCAACACTTCAACTGCTGCCCGTGCTCTTTCGCAAGGAAAAATTCCAAAAGAATACGGTATTATCGCTTCTGAAGACGCTGCAAGAATTTACGACCTTAACATCCTATTAAAAAATTTAGAAGATGCCGAAGATAACAGAACAACCTTCAGGATTTACGCGAATCAACCTCTTCAAGAGCACGACGTATCATAACTTAATTTAATACTGTATCGTATAGCTAAAGGAATAAATCATGGCAACGAAAATCGCAATTATTGAAGACGACGCAGCAATAGCACAGATGTATCGAATGAAGTTCGAGGCAGAAGGCTTTATTGTCGACACTGCCGAAAACGGTAAACTGGGCTTAGCTCTTGCGCAAGAAATGAGCCCAGACATTATTTTGCTCGACCTTATGATGCCTGAAATGACCGGCGAAGAAATGCTTACGCAAATGCGCGCCACCGACTGGGGCAAAGACATAAAAGTGATTATTCTGACCAATATGGGTGAACAAGAAGCACCTGCAAGCCTTAAGACAATGAACGTGCTAGCCTTTATAGTTAAGGCCGACATGACACCCCGCCAAGTTGCAGAACTGGTTAAAACTCACCTATAAGTGTGAGATAATAGTCCGTACATGAAAGTAGCAATTTTAGGGTACGACGTTGACGGCGGAAGTTCAGCCGGCTACTGGCATCACCTTGGCGCAGAAATTACCATTTGCGACCAAAAAACAGACTTATTATTACCGAACTATGTTGCAGACGCACAATTGGGCGAAAGCTATTTAGCCAACCTGGACCGGTTTGATCTTTTGGTGCGCACACCTGGTTTGCATCCGTCTAAAATAACGGCGGCTAATCCCGACGCGCCGAATATTTTAAGCAAAGTAACGACTACCATAAACGAGTTCTTCGAAAAATGTCCTGCTCCAATCATTGGCGTTACTGGCACTAAAGGTAAAGGCACAACTAGTACCCTTATTTATAAGTTTTTAGAGGCAGCTGGTAAAAAAGTATTTTTAGGCGGCAATATTGGCACCGTACCGCTCGACTTTTTAGCGCAGGTCACCAGTGATTCTTATGTAGTATTAGAGCTTTCTAATTTTCAGCTTATCGATTTTAAGCACCGCCCGAACATTGGAGTATGTCTAATGGTTACGCCAGAACATCTTGACTGGCATCCAGATAAAGAAGAATATTTTTCTGCCAAGGCTAATCTTTATGCCCGCCAAACCCCCGAAGACCGACTTGTATACAATAGCGGCAATGGAATTTCCACTAAAATTACATCGGCAAGCAAAGCGAGTAAAATACCCTACTTTGTTCCACTTATTGGCCAAGAACCTCATAAAGTTGCTGGCGCATACGTTGTAGGCGATGAAATCTACTACGGAGACACAAAGGTATGCGACACCAGCGACGTCAGGCTATTAGGACGCCACAACTTAGAAAACGTTTGTGCCGCAATTTCGGCAGTATGGTCAATTATTGACGGCAATACCACCACCATACTAAACGTCTTACGTGAATTCACTGGCTTGCCCTACCGGCTCGAGCTTATTCGCGAGCTCAACGGTGTTAAATATTTCAACGACAGCTTTGCCACGACACCCGAAGCGACCATTGCCGCAATGCGCGCTTTTGAACAACCCAAAGTCGTTATTTTAGGCGGACGCGAAAAAGGAATCCCGTTTTT
Source organism: uncultured Candidatus Saccharibacteria bacterium (assembly GCA_964587465.1). GTDB lineage: Bacteria > Patescibacteriota > Saccharimonadia > Saccharimonadales > CAIOMD01 > JBBRSL01. Next base: position 14,398 of record CAZPLH010000011.1, read on the forward strand.
CGACCTTGCCGGCGAACTGACGCGTACTAATATTCGTGAGGTCGTTACCATTGGTGAGGCCGGCCCTAAAATTGCTGAAATGCTTCAAAATCGTGGAATAGACGAAGTTGTGAATGGCGGAACAACCATGCAAGAGATTGTTGCTACAGCTGCAAAATACGCCCAAAGTGGCGATGTAGTACTGTTAAGTACCGCATGTGCCAGCTTTGACATGTTCAACAATTACAAAGACCGCGGCAATCAGTTTAATAATGCCGTCAACTCGCTGTAGCCTTTGTCGTATCAGCAGCGCGAATAACATTGTCAAATAACGCGGCTACCGTAAGCGGGCCAACACCGCCCTTTTGAGGTGTTACGGTTAAGTCATTCCGTTCATATACGTCATCTGCTAAATCGCCTTTAAGAACACCGTTTTCGCTAGTCACTCCAGCATCAATAACCACACAGTCGAGCGGAATCATATCAGCGCTTATAAGCCCCGCCTTACCAACGGCAGTTATTATAACGTCAGCATCAGCAAAAGCTGTTGCAGGGTCTTGAGTGTTTTCATCTACAATTATTGGCTGTAAGCCCGAATTTTCAAACATGCGATTTAGGGGCGCACCGACTAATCGGCCCTGGCCAACAATGACTATGTTCTTACCCCGCAAATCAATGTTGTAGCCAGTAAGCAACCAATTTATTGCAAGTGGCGTAGCTGCATCGAATGCCCCGTTGCCCGTCAAACCATCAACGTCTTTTTGCGGTGCAATTGCAGCTATAATTTCATCTGTTTTTTCAGGTTCCGGCAATGGTAACTGCACAACTATGCCGTGCACTTCGGGGTTTTGATTTAGCGCCTCAATCAGCGACTTTGCTTCTGCCTGCGGAACACCATGGACTTCTACATCGATTAAAATATCTTCACCGTATTGCTGCTTTAATGCTACATACTTTTGGCTTGGGCCATTGTCGCCGCAAATAATAATCGCTAGCTTTGGGAATACTTTATGCGCCTGGCGCAAAGCGCGCACTTGTTTTGCTTGGCGCTCTTTAACAAAATCGGCCAATTCGGCCCCGTTGAGTATTCGCATTACGTACATCTTAACAAAGTAAAAGACCTACGGCGAGGAGGGTTCTTACTTTTGGAGGGCCAGCGGGGACTTTGACCTTACTGACAATTCAAAATTAGAATTGCTACAGTAACCACTTCGTGGCTCTGGGCGGTCGAGCCCACAGGGCTCACCGTTCAAGTCCCGCAAGCGAACGTCTAAAAAAGTAAAAACCCTCGGCGAGGAGGGTTCTTACTTTTGGAGGGCCAGCGGGGACTTGAACCCCGGACACCCTGCTTAAGAGGCAGGTGCTCTAACCAGCTGAGCTACTGGCCCGAATTTAGTTGTATGAACTAAGCCTTATTACTTACTTCTATCTGTGTTCTTCTGTTAGAGCACAGGTGCTGGAAAATAATTTTGGCTTACTCCGCCAGCTGAGCTACTGGCCCATTACATTTTTTCAAACAGCAATGCCCAATATAACAGATATAACTCACTTTGTAAATGCTCACGTGCCGGCAGTACTTGCTACAATGAAAGCATGCAGAAAATTACTCCTTTTTTATGGCTCGAAAGCGATGCGCTTGGGGCAGCGCGATATTACACGTCAATATTTAAAGAAGCAAAGATTAAAAACGAGGACGAGCTCGAAAACACGCCTTCTGGCGCAGTGCAAATCGTAACAATAGAACTGTTTGGCCAAGAATTCACCCTAATGGCAGCCGGGCCGATGTTTAAGTTTACCGAAGCAATTTCATTTGTTATTGATTGCCAAGATCAAACAGAAGTTGACCACTACTGGAGCAGCTTAACGGCAGATGGTGGCGAACCGGGCAATTGCGGCTGGCTAAAAGATAAGTATGGTGTTTCGTGGCAGGTCGTGCCTCGGCGTTTGGGCGAGCTTATGGGAAGTATTGACCGCGAAAAGGCCAATAAAGCAACCCAAGCTATGCTAAAGATGCATAAGATTGATATTGCCGAGCTCGAACGAGCTTATAATAGCTAAACCAAAAGGCCCGCTAAAATCAGCGGGCCTTTCAAGTAAGGGATGCTTCTACTTAAGTTTTGAAAGGCTTCTTACGCAAACAAAACTAAGTAGCGCAGTAGCAATGGCGCCAATAAATAGCGCTATAGAAACATACATGGCAATCATGCCGAACATCCAGTAAGCATAGCCATCGCCGAGCAAAATACCACGAAGGGTTTCACCCATAAACAATGTTTGCTTTTGGCCAGCTAGCTTGGTATTTGTTGGATCTTTCATAGCTAGCGCGCTTACCTCTGAATACGTTTTACCACCAGCAACGTTTTCTAGGTGGTGGCCAATGTATTCGTTGG